>CALFEP010000160.1 GCA_937950125.1 uncultured Bacteroidota bacterium | reverse complement strand
CTATGTGGTATACTTTTCAATTGAAATGATGGTACAGTTTTGTGTGAAATAAACATTCGGATCCGAAGGCTAATTTAGGTATAAGCTCATCTCTTTTCTCTCATCTCTTTTCTCTCATCTCTTTTCTCTCATCTCTTTTCTCTCATCTCTCATCTCTCATCTCTCATTTCTCATTTCTCATCTCTCACCGCTTTCAACACCCTCTTCCCCTGATTCTTCACATTCTGCCAAACCAGCCCCCGCACCCAGGGAACAAAGGCATCGTTCCAGCGTTGAGGGTGGAAGTTGAGCATCGCTTGTTTTGGGAAAGTGCCTTCTTTAATAGCCTGAATGATATCTTTGGTTGTGTGATAGCGCAATTTCAGGAACTCCGGGTTGGTAACAGGGTTGGCAGTGGTGGCTTTGTCGCGTAGGTTTTACAGGTGGCCATCCCATCGGCGACGGGTGTCGGTGAGGTAGAAAAGTTCGTTGAAGTTGATATCAAAATAGGGTTCGGCAAGGATGCCCAGCTTGCGGTAATCGTATTTTTTCCAGATATCCCGGTTATCGAATTTTGACATCGGACTGCCTTGCATGGATATTGTTTGTACTTCAGCGAGTTTGCGGAACTTTTCCAGATTGCGGCAGAATTCATCGTAAGCTTTATCTGTGTTGCCTTTGCAGGTATCCGTGGTTTCGTAGTGATAGCAAATTTCGTGACCCAGTGAAGCAATTTCCCGGATGATGGCTTCATTGTGACATTACCGAACTAATAATTGGTTATATCAGTATTGTCGGAAAGTTCAATTGCTTTACCACCTGTACCTGGTTAATATCAGATGAAACGAAATGCCAAGCGGAGCCCGCCATCATAATAAAACCAGCGATATGAAGAGCATCTAAGGTACGCAGGCCGTAATCTTTTCCAAATCGTTCTATCAGCGATTGAGATTCCTGAATAGTATCTGAATCAAGTGGGATGATATTAAACAATTCGATCTGTTTTTTTATTTTTTCCTGAACAGGGTATAAAATTTCTTCAGGTAGCTCATGATTCCTGAATTTTCGATAAACCGCGCAGATTAACTCAATAAGAACCAGTTCCAACGCCCATACCTGATTTGCCTTATCTGAAATCAACGCCTTGACCTCATCTGAGCCTTTTTCGATACTAAACAATTTCACAAGCGAGGAGGTGTCAAAATACAAAATCATATTCGTTCTTCTCTCCCTAATTTGATGTCAAAGGATGATAATCCATTTGTGCCTAATAGCTCAATTACCTCCTGATAATATTCAGATACCAATGATTCATCAAATTTCTGATTTGTCTTTTTTATAGATAATGAATCAATCAGTATTTTCACAATCCTTAGTTCATAGGGATCAAGACGGTCTATGCGGGTTTTAAGTTTTTCTTTTAATTCCATAATGCCTATTTTTTGCAAAGATAAAACATTAAAGGAAAATTTCTTCGTTTCACATGCTTTTTAGAATTTTAACAGTGATTATTGTAATAATAGGGTTGTTCGTGTGCTATTTTTTTTGGAACACTGATGACACGGATCAGACGGATTTAAACTGATGCTTCGACATGCTCAGTACATGTTTTTTAACCGTGGTTATCTGCAACTTCTGTATCATCCGTGTCATCCTTGTCCATTCAACTATTCCGTTTATTTTTGTTCCGGGCCTGCCTGGCTGCCAGCTTTTTTGAAATTTATAGTCTAATTTTACCAGGCAGACAGGCCTGTCTGGCTGCCTGCATTTTTGCCCATCTTACTATCATATCTCCATGCAGACAAGTTCCAGACCCGAGCCCTTAGTCCTGAAATTTCGGGTTCGAAGGGCGGGTTCGCAGTCTTTTTACCCGGCTGCTTTTATGGAAAAATATTGTTGGGCTAACGTTCCTGTTTTGTTCTGACCAGGTTCCTACCAAATTCCTACCATGCTCCTGTAAGCACCCTGAAAACTGAACCCGGGCAATAATCTGATATAAATTCTGTTTATGAATTCCCGTTCTCCTTCTTCATTGCACATTATGACAAGATTACCGATATACAGATTCCATTAAATTCCTCATTTTTCCCCGATTTTCCGCGATTGTCACACTCCTTTTTGTTTGTGTCAGATACCTGGATGCCATTGGAGGAAAACAGAGGAATCCCGCACCCTCATTTTGAGTATGGAACACCTTTTGAGATTTGGCATACCAACGCTTTCACCCTGAAATTATTCAGAGAAGTGTGAGCAAAGTAAAATAAATTTTTGTAACATTTAAATTGGAGGTTTTTATGGCACGTATAAAGCGTGGTATTTTAGGTGGTGTTAAAGGGACTGTGGGAACAGTAGCCGGCGCCAGTTGGAACGGGATCAACTATGTGAGGGCTTTGCCGGAACATTACAAAGATCCTAAGACTTTCAAACAGTTGAACCAGCGGTCGAAGTTCATGTTTACGCTAAACTTTCACCAGCAGTTCACTGACGTGCTGCGTATCGGTTTTAAGGGATACGCTAAAAAGATGTCCGGCTTCAACGCCGCACTGAGTTATAACCTGAAAAATGCTGTGGAAGGCGAAAGTCCCGAATTCAGCATCAATTACCCCCAATTCCTGGTATCAAGGGGGCAACTTACCCTGCCTTTCAATGTCACCGTTGCGGCTGACGAACCCGGCATGGTGACCCTGAACTGGGAAAACAACTCGGGCACAGGGACTGCAAAGACGGATGACGATGCATTCGTGGTCATTTTTAATCCCGACAAAGCATCGGTGACCTATTTTACTGATGAGGCAACCAGGGGCGAGGGTATCTGTAAAGTACCAGTACCACAAACCTATTCGGGTGACAAGGTGCACTGCTTCCTCGCCTTCATCAGGATGAATGACCTTGTGAACAAGGCCGGTAAAAAACTGGTTTCGAACAGCGTTTACGCCGGTGAGGTAACCATCTCTTAACAGCCTTGTGATAAATGTAAACCGGCCACATGATTGTGGCCGGTTTTTTTTTGTTACCTTAAAAATTCTCATATTGCATGCAAGTCGCCTGTTTTGGTAAGAATACTGCAATTTACCATATTGGTTCTACTTTAACAAATTCGGGTACCTATGAAAAATCAATCCAATTTAACCCCAACCCTCCTGAATTAGTGTTTGGCCATAATGTACCAAAAATGATTTTCAACAGTTTATTTACCGCACCCCTGAAGGGTGTAATCTGTTGATTTTCAACGCTCCCGGTATTTATCCCGACACTTCGGGAGGTTTGGGGTCATCATTGATTTTCAACAGTCCTACTTTATTGACAGACTAATTGTCGGGATAAATTCCTGGAGTTTGGATTGATTTTTCTGCATTTTCCCTTTAGGGCTAGGGTAAAAAATGCAGAAAAAATCAAATCTGTGAAAGTAGAATCAGGAATAATCATCAAATCAAACTTTTTATCCAATGGAATTCAATCGCGTTATGCCAAATCACGATTTTTAATAATTTTTTTTGGCAAAACTTGTAACCCATTCATTATAAGGTAGAATGTGTTTTCAACAACTACTTTGTTAACAAAATGATTTGGAATGGACGACCATTCCATATTACATTCGCAAAAAATTATTAGGTTATTGAAAAAAGTTAGAAACTAAAAAAGGAGGCAAACATGGTAAAAGCAGACGTTTCATTAATTTTTAAAAACAATGAATATTAAAAAAGATGAATTGTTATTAATCTCTCTCCAACTAAGTTCAACCCTCACACCGGAGGAACTTCAGGAGTTGGCCAGGTTGATCAACCCGGCTATCGGAAATGAAACCCAGAAAAATCAGACTAGCACAGGTAAGAAACCCTGCAAATTGTCTGAAAACGACCCACAAGAAAGTTCAAACAGCACTTATCAGTATTACACTGAAAAAGAAGTAGCTAAAAAGCTTGGCGTTTGTACAAAACAAATGAGAAAATTCAGGAAAAACAACGAGATCGGTTATCATAAAATAGGAAGGCAGATCAGGTACAGCCCTGAAGATGTGAGGGAATATGAAATGAAAACCCGTGTTGAAGCGAAAAGAAAAGATGATCCTTCATGAAATCAATGACCATAAAGCATCCTGAAATTGATTATGATGTAATGGTACATTATCATCATGAGGGATAAACACACCTAAACATCCGATTACCCGGTAGAACCAGGGCAAGAAAGGATATGGTGCTGGTTTTCATGGTATTGAATTTAAAATGCAATGGAAATAGCAGTGAAATAAAGGTAACCGGATGCCGGGTTGTAAAGGATTTGAAACCGGACTACAGACAGGTGGAAAAAAAATCTGCCTGTAATGA
>CALFEP010000159.1 GCA_937950125.1 uncultured Bacteroidota bacterium | reverse complement strand
CAATATAAAATTTATTTTTCATAATTATCTGAATTAAATTATTTGAAATCAAAAACATGATAATTATCTGGAATAAGGGAATTTTGGAACTTAAGGCGGGGGGCTCACTGCCAGAATGAAACGCAATTTCAGTATTGAAATACCTGAATAAGTCGCTCTCTTTGCAAGACATTTCAACCGAAAAATGATTCCCCGGGCTCAATTTGGTCAGGCTTGAAAAAAACAAATCAGAAGATATGTTTCGCGTTCTATTCATGTTTTTAAACTCAGGCTCAAAGATAGGAAATATCGGGTGAAATTTAACCAGATTCCAAAGAGAATTCTACTCAACCTATCAGCCTTGCCAAACCTGCCATTTCCGATCTTTTTTATTCAAATCTTAAAGAACTAACCTTCTCCTTTATTCTCTTTCTACTCTTCTCGCTTACTCCCTTTCTCCTCATCTCCTCTTCTCACTACTCATTTCTTTCCTCTCTTCGTCTCCCTCACCACCTCCTCACCTTCCTACTTCCCACATTCTTCCCTTCAAACAGCACGTTGATGATATAATGCCCCGAAGGGATTTTGTGGCCTTCATCGTTGTCGGCGTGCCAGCGCATCTGGAAGTTTCCGGGCTGGGTGAAGTAATTCCCGAATTTCTCAAAGTTCTTAACTTTGCCACCGTTTAAAACTTTTGGTACAATTTTGGCTGAAAAATGGCCATTTTAAAAATAAAACGGACATGATAAGAAGTACTTTTTACTCGTTGATTCTTGCAACAATAATGGTTGCCACCATCCTGGTTTTTAATTCCTGCAACAAGGAAGAAATTGAAACCATGCCCCTGGGTACGGTGAATGTGAACATGTTTGAATCGCTGTTCAACAATGGACGCGAGTTTTACATGCAGGTGCAGACGGACCAGACCAACCTGCTCACGAGTTACTACATCCGCAACTCAATAAACAAAGAAGGAAATACCATCAACATCCAGCTCACCGACATCGAAAAGGTGGATGCCAGTGGTGTGAATGTCGCCACAGGACCGGCTTCGGCTTACATCAACATCGGGAATATCACTCCCGGCTTATATACCCTAAACATTGATGTTGCCGGACGTTCCAACCAGGGCAGCCTTTCGGTGGAAGATAACTTCTTTATTTCTATCTTCGGCCAAACCGACGGACTCTCGTTTAACTACGACACCCTCTACAGGATTCCCAACGGCGCCTTGTGGGGATATGTCGGCTACCAGAACAACACTTACGAACCCATCGCCCTGGCCTTCAAAGACACGCTTACAGATATAGGCGCCGTAGGTTTGGGTCTTACCGAAGGAAATTATGGCTATTTTACGGTGGACGAGGCCGGAGCTTACCATCAGGAGATTAACGATAATTTCACTTATTACAGGCAGTTTTTTTACAGTTATATCGAATCAAAAGAAGACCTGACCAGCGTAATTGAATATTTCGACATCAAATACAGCCAGGTCCAGATTGTTTTATACTGGGTTTTCGAAGAGGGTGAAAAATCGGTTTTAATAAAGCCGGATGAAATTATCATAACCCAACCCGTCGCCCGCTAATCATTGGTAAGCAAACTAATTTCTGCAATTTTCTAACCATGAAATTGTTTTTCAGGCATTACGGTCAGGGGCAACCGCTGATCATCCTTCACGGGATATTCGGGATTTCGGACAACTGGGTTTCGTTTGCCAGGCAAATGGCTGACGATTACGAGGTTTTTATCCCCGACCAGCGCAATCACGGGCATTCGCCGCACAACCCCACTTTTAACTATTTTGCGCTTTGTGAAGACCTGGGAGAATTTTTTGACGAACACAACATTAAAAACCCCATCATTCTGGGGCATTCGATGGGTGGAAAAGTAACCATGCGCTTTGCCCTCGAAAACCCCGGTATTCCAAAATCCCTGATCGTTGCCGACATCAGCCTGCGGCAATATCCCAGGCGACACCATCACCTCGACATGATTGATGCCATGCTTTCGGTTGACCTTACCAGGGCTCAGACACGCGAAGAAATTGAAACTTTCCTGAAACCCAGGATCAAAGAAGACCGTGTGCGCCGGTTTGCCATGAAAAATCTCTATCGGCGCGAACGGGGCGGGCAGTTTGCCTGGCGACTTAACCTCGAAGCTATCAACCAGGGCATGGAAGAAATTATTGATGGCGTTAAATCGGCCACAGTTTTTAAAAAACCGGCATTGTTCGTACGTGGCGGAAGCTCCGATTACGTGAAGTACGAGGATTTCGATCAGATTTACCGTAATTTTCCCAACGCCGACATCAAAACCATCGAAGGCGCCGGCCACTGGATTCATGCCGATAAACCAACCGAATTCTTTCATACCGTGAAAGCATTTCTTCTGGCTAATGAATGATGATCTCCCATGTCTTTTTTTACCTTTTCCTGTTTTTATTAGATAAATTTACCTGATATTCAGTTTTTAACAACAATCTTGTTCCTTATAAACATCCTTAAAAATAGTTTCATCCGCACCATATTTCTATTGCTGTTGCAGGATGTAAGGGTAAGGGCTGAAATTTTTTAAATTAATTTCATCGATACGGCAAAATGTTACTACTTTAGCTTCTCATTATCCAATGAGGTATGAAAGAGCTGTTTAGTAAATTGATACGGAAAAAGGTTGATTCAGATTATAAGGATTTTTATTATTCCTCGCTGGATGGTTTTCTTTTCACCGATGAAAATGGATACATAACAGAATGGAATACAGCCCTTGAAAAAATCATTGGTACCTCATTTGAAAAGTACCGCAGCTCCAAGATCTGGGATATTCCGTTTCATTTTAAAATCGTTATCAATAACAACCCTGTTGATTTCGATGATGTAAAGTTTAGGCTTCAACGTTTTTTTGAGACAGGAAAAAGCATCAACGACCAGGATATTACGGAAATAGAGTTGCTAATGCCCGACAATACCCGAAAATGGATACATCAAACTTCTTTCAGGATTAATACACCAAAAGGATTCAAACTCGGGGCTTCGGTACGCGATATCACCCAACAGAAACAGCTTGAATTCCGCCTCCGGAAAAACGAAAACACCTTTCACGATCTGGAGCGGCTTTTCGACACCCTCGATAATTACCTTTTTATCGTTGACATGCAAGGCGATATTATCCATGTAAACGATGTAGTCATTAAAAATCTTGAATATTCATACGAAGAGCTGATTAAAAAACCTGTCGTCAACGTTCATCCCAAGAACCGCCGGCAGGAGGCTGCTAAAATCATATCTGAAATGCTCAGGGGAAGGCAGAATTCTTGTTTTATCCCGTTCGAGACAAAATGCGGCAGGCTTATTCCGGTTGAAACACATTCTATGTCGGGAAAATGGGGAGGGCGAGACGTTCTAATCGGCACCAGCTGGGATATTTCAAAAATTCTGATCACTGAACGGGCATTGTCCGACAGTGAGACTAAATATAAAAACCTAATCGAAAATACGGGTGAAGGAATTGGAATAGTTGATAGCAATGAGGTTTTTGTGTTTGCCAACGAAGCCGCAGAGATAATTTTTGGTGAGAAAAAGGGGGGATTGGTTGGGAAGTCGGTACTTTCGTATATTTCAGCAGAAGAAAATGCAAAGATTGTTACTGAAACACAAAAGCGTAAAAAAGGCGAGAAAAGCACCTACGAACTTACGATACGCCATCAGGATGGCACCCTGCGATCGGTGTTGCTCACAGCTACACCAAGTTATAACGATAAAGGCGAAATTACTGGAACAATGGGAATTTTCAGGGATAATACAGATCTGAAAAATGCCCTCGACCTGATGAAAATTGCCAAAGAAAAGGCCGAAGAAAACGACCGGATAAAGTCAGCATTCCTTTCAACCATGTCGCATGAGCTGCGTACACCCCTCAACGCAATCATAGGCCTTAGTGAAATTATTAAACATTCGACCGACTGGAATGAAATTCATGAGTTTTTGCAAATGATTAACAGCCAGGGAAATGGATTGCTGGAAATTATCGAATCCATCTTCGAAATTATACAACTCGAAACCGAAGAAGCCGATGTTGATATTTCAAACATAATGCTTGATGAATTTTTCAGTTCGCTTACCCCAAAATTCAAAAGCCGGCAGGCTTTTCACAAAAAGGAAACTGTTGAATTAATATACCAGCCCGATACCTCATGCCAGAACCTTGTGATTCGCAGTGATCAGAAAAAACTGAAGATCATGATGATAAACCTTGTTGACAACGCGCTCAAGTTTACAAAAGAGGGTTTTGTAGAGTATGGCTTCCGTCGGCTTGATGATGGGGTTGAGTTTTATGTAAAGGACAGCGGTATTGGCATTGATGAATCGAAAAAGCATGTCATTTTTGAACGATTCAGACAGGTTGACGATTCACACACCCGCGAATTTGGCGGTATTGGCCTTGGACTGGCCGTGTGCCGAAAGATAAGCGAATTGATGGGGGCAAATCTCGATTTCATTTCAAAACCAGGTGAGGGAACCACATTTCTTTTCGAGCTTCCCGGTGTGATTGATCCGGTGTTGTTATCCGAAAATTCCGAAAGCCCCGAATTATTTTATCCCGACCTGAGCCAGCATAAAATACTGGTTGCCGAAGATGATAAAGCCAACATGAGGCTGATTACTTTTCTGCTCGAAAAATGCAGGGCAAATCTTATCACAGCTTATGATGGAAAAATAGCACAGGATTATTTCATCGAAAATCCTGATATTTCGTTGGCAGTCATGGATATAAATATGCCGGGAATGGATGGAACATCGGTGATGAAACTGATAAAAAAAATCAATCCGTCAATACCGGTCATCGCCTTAACTGCTTATGCATTACCGCGGGATAAACGTCAGTTTAAAGATGCCGGTTTTGACGATCTCATCACAAAACCCATCCGAAATATCAACCTGATAAAGGTTATTTCGAAATTCCTGCTTACGGATATGTAAACCCAAAAAACTATTTTACTTTAATAAAATGAAAAAGCTAACATGCATCTGCTTATTGCTCTTTGTGATTCAAACATCAGCCTTAAAGAGTCAACCCTGGCAGCCCAACAGCGCCATTTTTAATCCGAGTGGCATACCCAGCCTGCCGTTTTCGCAGCCCCGCTTTGCTGACCTTGATGCTGACAGCGACCTGGATATGATTATTGGAACCACTGGCGATGTTCCGTTTTACCTCGAAAATACAGGAAGCATCACGAATCCGTCATTTTCGCCGGGAGCACCCATATTTTCTAACGTTTCGGCGCTTGATGCCGAGATGGGCGTTTGTTGCGACATCGACAATGATGACGACCTTGATTTCATTTCCGGCGGTTTTACGGGAATTAATTTATATAAAAATACCGGAACCGGCATCAGCCCTGTTTTTGAAAAAATCCAGGGTTTCTTTTCAGGGCTTTCTGTTGGAATGAACCCTGTTGCCGACTTTGCTGATATTGATAATGACAACGATTTTGATATGATTGTCGGATTTAGCGAAAGCGGATTGGTTCGTTTGTTCCAAAATACGGGGTCGCCTGAAACAGCGTTGTTTTCTGAAACCAATTCCGAAACCATCGGTGATGTAGGTTTGTATGCTTATCCTGTTTTTTATGACCTTGACAGCGATGATGATTACGATATTTTATGCGGACGGGATGAGCACGGTTTTATTTTTTACCAGAACGAAGGCGACGCTTTCAACGCCGTTTGGGAAGTGAATAATCCAGTTTTTTCAGGGCTTGGCAACGAAACCTATTGGAATTCGCCCGACCTGGCCGACCTGAACGGGGATTCAAAACCTGACCTTGTATTTGGAACCGCAGCAGGCCCACTCAATTATTATATAAACACGGGAAGCCCGTCAACTCCTGCCTGGCAGGTAAACACCACACTTTTTGGCGGTGTGATGGATGTTGGTGGAGCAAGCAACCCCTATTTTTATGATTACGACGGGGATGGCGATTACGACCTTTTCAGCGGTAGCCAGCTGGGTGATATAAAATATTACGAAAACACAGGAACTGCTTCAGGCCCGGCATGGCAGGAAAACAGCAGTTATTTTGTTTCGCTGAAACATTCAATCTATGGCGCTGTTGCCATTGGTGATGTAAATGCTGACGGGCTCCCTGATGCCATTGTAGGCGACCTGACCGGAAAACTCTATTATCACCGGAATACTGGTGTTGGATTTTTTCTGGAGGCCGATGTACTCGGATATGTGGCTCTGGGCGGCTGGTCGTCGCCACGGCTTTTTGACCTGGACGATGATGGTGACCTGGATATTGTTGCAGGCAATGAAGCCGGCAATCTTTTTTACCTCGAAAACCAGGGAACGGCTGAAATCCCTGTCTGGAACCTCATTTCGGGGTATTTTGGCAGCATTGATGTTGGAACAAACTGTGTTCCGGCCGTTGCAGACGTTGACCGCGATGGCGACGCCGATATTCTTACCGGTAATCTATGGGGCGATATCAGGTATTTTGAAAATACGGGCACATCATGGATGGAAAACCCTGAAATATTCCAGGGGCTGGAAGGAGAGCAAAACACAACTCCGGCCTTTGCCGACCTTGATAACGACGGCGATGTTGATCTTGCCCTGGGTCAGTACAGCGGTGTTTTCGATTATTTCAGGAATGATGCCATCGTAACATCTGTCGAAAATCCGAAACATGTAGCTGCAATCCGGCTAATTGCTTTTCCTAACCCGTTTTCACTGACAACCAACGTGGCTTTTGAACTGGATAAAGCGCAGCAGGTTTCATTGATCATCTCAGATGTTATGGGAAAGACAATTCATGAAGAAACCACAGGGATGCTTCAGCAGGGGAAAAATACATTTTGCTGGAATGCCGCAGGTTGTCCCGAAGGCGTGTATTTCATCCGGCTTTTTTCAGGAAGACAAAATGGATCAGTAAAGGTTCTCTTTCAGAAATAACTGCCTGCTATCCAAATCAAAGCGGATTTCTTTCATTTTTATTTTTTGCAGGTGATTTGTCTAATTTTGCCCCTTTTCAATTTTTTAAGATGAAGATTTATAATTTTGACGAAGCCGTCGTGCGTGAGAACACCGATTGTGTGAAATATGATCTCCGTAAGGCGTTTTTTGGTGCTGAAAAGGTAATTCCGATGTGGGTAGCCGACATGGATTTCAAAACTCCTGATTTTGTTCTGGAAGCAATTAAAAACCGCCTGAACCACGAAATTCTGGGGTACTCCATCCGATCCGGCGATTTTAATGAAGCCATTGTAAACTGGATGCAAAAGCGCCATGGCTGGACAATTAACCCCGAATGGATTAGCTTTAGCCCTGGTGTGGTGCCTGCCATCAACATGCTGGTGCTGGCAATGACGAAACCGGGTGATAAAATCATAGTTCAGCCACCAGTGTATTTCCCGTTTTTTTATGCCATTCAAAACAACAACCGCCAGCTCATCGAGAATCCGTTAAGACTTAATAATGGAAGACTTTGTATGGATTTCGACGATTTAAGGGAAAAGGCTGCCGGAGCAAAAATGATCATCATCAGCCATCCGCATAACCCCGGCGGCAGCGTTTGGACAAAAGAGGAACTGACACAATTAGCAAAAATCGCTGTTGAAAACGACCTGCTCGTTGTTTCCGACGAAATCCATTCAGACCTTGTTTTTCCGTGGCGCCAACATGTTCCGCTGGCTACACTTTCCGATGAAACCGCCCAACGGACCATCACCTGCAATGCACCTTCCAAAACCTTCAACCTGGCCGGGCTTTCCACCTCTTACCTCATTATTCCCAACCCAAACCTGCGCAGCGCCTACAACCACATCCTCAACGACGAACTTCACCTGAACATGGGCAACCTGTTTGGCGGAATCGCCCTGAAAGCAGCATACAAATACGGTGATGAATGGCTCAGTCAGTTGCTTGGTTATGTGTGGAAAAATGTGGAATTCGTAACCTCTTTTTGTGAAAAATTCATGCCTCAGATAAAGGTGGTAAAACCGGAATCCACCTACATGCTGTGGCTTGATTGCCGGGAAACCGGCCTTCCGGCAAATGAACTGAAAGATTTTTTTATTGGTAAAGCCGGCGTTGGTATGAACGAGGGCATTCAGTTTGGAACAGGAGGCGAAGGTTTTATGCGAATGAATGTGGCCTGCCCCACATCAACGGTTGAAAATGCGATGAATCAGATTAAAAAGGCTTTTGACGAAAATAAGGCTTGCTGAAGAATTCTTAAAAATCTTGATAAGATTGAATTTCGTGTTCGGAAATTTCGATCATAATGCAGGGTTTTCATTGGCTTCTAAAATAAACCTTTTCACAAATGCTTCTGAAGGTCAGTTTTGCATTTGTTTGACTGGTGGATCTAAATATTCTCGATCAGAAAAATTGTGTGGTTTTTCAGCATATCCAGCAAACCGTAAAACCGTAGAATTGACAAAGCAAATTTTAAACTATGATCAGATTAAAACTGGGCACACAGAAAAGCAAAAAAGCCTCCTTGGCGCTTTCAGGAGGAGGGGCCAGGGGGATTGCACACATTGGTGTGATTGAGGAGTTGTTGCAACGTGGTTATGAAATTACTGCCATAACCGGCACATCAATGGGCGCTTTGGTTGGCGGTGTTTTTGCTTCCGGAAAACTGGAAGAATTTAAAAGCTGGCTTTTCACGCTCGATAAAATGAAAGTTTTGGCTTTGATTGATTTTACCTTCACTTCGCAGGGTTTGATAAAAGGCGACAGACTGTTTGGGCACATGAAGGAATTTATTTCCGATTCGGACATCGAAAACTTGCCGATAGATTTCGCTGCAGTGGCTGTCGATGTTTTAAACAAACAGGAAGTGTTGTTCGACCATGGAAACACTTTTAAAGCCGTCAGGGCGTCCGTTGCAATACCCACGGTTTTCACACCTGTTCGTTTTGATAATAGAATTCTGGTTGACGGCGGTGTATTGAACAATATTCCGGTAAATCATGCCAGACGCAGGGCAGGCGAGTTGCTCGTTGCCATAAATGTCAATGCTGATGTTCCGGTAGTTTATCCTTCCGGAATCAATGCCGCCCAGCAGAAACAGCAATCAGTTTACCGGAAAAAAATCAAAGAATTTAAGAACCATCTGAAAAGAAACAACCCTGCAGGGAAACAGGTAAACCTCGGATACTTCGATTTGATAAACAGAACGATAAACCTGATGACCGAAAACATTGCCAAAAATAACCTCGAAAAGTACCCTCCCGATTTGCTGATTGAAATTTCAGTTGATACGTGTGGAATTTTTGATTTTTACAAAGCCGATGAACTGGTTGAGGTTGGACGCTATTCGGCCGTGAGGGCACTCGGCCTGACATAGGGCAGTGTAATGAAGAAGATGCCATTCCAGGTAATTTTTGCAAATCATTAAATGATTTTTCAACCCCTGAAATGCTGGTTTCCAAACCCAATTCAGCCTAAATTCCGGAGGAATCGTTTTATTTCCGTTTTCTGAATACCTGATACCCCGTAATGACTGTAATAATCAAAAAAAAACAACCACTCATCCCCATGAAAAATGGTGATAAGTGGCTGTTTTGATGTTATTTAAAATCGTTTAACGAACGCTGAAGTAGCTTTTACTTTAGGAGTTCATCAAGTTTGGCATGCAAATCTTCGCCCCGGAGGTCTTTCGCAATAATCACACCCTGAGGGTCGAGCAGAAAATTGGCTGGAATTGAACTGACGGCGTACAATTGGGAGGCTTCGTTTTCCCAGTATTTTAAATCGGAAACGTGCGTCCACACCAAACTATCGTCTTGGATAGCCTGCAGCCATTGTTCCTTGTTGCGGTCCAACGATACACCCAGAATGTCAAAATTTTTGTTGCGGTATTTAAGGAAAGCGGCCACCACATTTGGATTTTCACCTCTGCAAGGTTTGCACCACGATGCCCAGAAATCGATCAAAAGGTATTTGCCCTGAAAACTGCCAAGTGAAACCATGTTTCCGGCCGTGTCGGCCTGCGCAAAGGTGGGTGCGGGTTTTCCAATGGCTACTTTTTCCTGTTTGTCGATGGTTTCGTTTAATGAGGTTACATACTTGTTGTTTTGCAACGATGCATCAAGCGACGCCCTGAGTTCTTTCAACTGACCGAGGTCGAAATTATAGGCATTGGACAATATTATGTAGGGTGACACAACCATGGCCGGGTTTTGACCAACGAAATCGATCATGTATTTGGTAACCTGTGTTTCGATGTCATCAAATTGCTGTTCAAGTTGAACAAGAATTTCCTCGTTACCAGCCATCTGTGCTTCGCGGTATTGCATGGAAATCGATCTCATCACCTGGTCGAACGACATAAGCGAATCGTTGAACCTGTCGAAAAGAACCTGATTTTTGCTGCCGGTAATCTCCGGTTTTTCAGGATTCCCCGCAATGCTTATCGATCCTGGTTCCAGAAAAAAGCTCTGGTATTTGTTATCAGTTTTAAACTGGAGATATACCATTTCGGGTGCCTCAATGGCGCCTTCAAAACCAAAAGAGCCATTTTTTGCTTCAACCGAATCAAACGGTTTCAAGTCGTTGTCAACTACTTTTGCCAAAATTACCCATCCGTCTGAAATTCCATCCATATTGCCCCGGACCTCAAAGTGGTTTGCTGGTTTTGAGCAGGCTGACAATAGTGAAACAGCTAATAAAAAATAAAATAGATTTTTCATGTAGTTCAAATTTTAAAATGATTATTAAATAAGTTAAAAAATTACTGATCAATAAATTACAAATTCCGTGGCGCCCTATTTCTTTTCATTCTGGTCGAAAATGAGCTGAACCAGCAAAGCCAATAATATGGTAACCACAGAACTGAGAATTATTCTTATGATTGTTTGCAGCAGTCCCTGTAGGCTAAAATATTCGAGGAAAAACAAAAACAAGTGATGCAGAAACACAAGAATAACGATGTATGATAAAAACCAGGCAATTCCGAAATCTCGCACACCCGGCAGAATATTCGATTCGTGGTCGCGCTTGGTGCTCATCAACCTCAATACGGTGGGCCTGATAAAAGCAGTTAATACCGATGCTGCGGCGTTAACACCCATGCTGTTGCTGAAATAATCGACACCAAGCCCCATAAAAAACGCCGAGAGCAACAATGCCCAACCAGCTGTTTCGAATGGGAGAACCAGGATGAAATAGATGTAAAATGCCGGATAGATGTACCCTCCCCAGTTCAGGCTGTTGATAACAAGTACCTGAAAAAGAAGCAGAATTAAAAACCTGAGGGTTTGAGCGTATATTTTTGGCATGTTATTCTTTCATTTCGTCTCTTTCGAGCCTGAGCAATTCATCCTGGAAAAAATTCTTAACTATGTAAACGTAAAACACCTTGTTGTAGTCGATCGAAAACCGCACATCAATGGTGTAAAAACTATCACCACGCTCTATCCTGAAATCTTCGACAGTTCCAATAAGATGGCCTTCAGGATAAATGTAAGAATATCCGCTTGTTATCACCGAATCGCCAACATGAATCTGCACATGCGACGGAATATCTGTGAGTGTTCCTGTCCGGTAATCGTTTCCGCTCCATTTCAGGGTTCCAATCTGGCTTGACGATTTCAGGCGGGCACTGATTCGGGTATGGGTGTTAATCACCGACATCACCGAACAAAAATGTTTTGAAGCTTCCACTACCTGCCCCACCAAACCATTGCTCGTGATAACTGCCATGTCTTTCCTGACGCCGTGATTCAGCCCTTTGTTCAGTTTCAGATAGTTATTCCGCCGGTTGGTCGAATTTCCGATTACTTTGGCCGAAATGTATGAATATTGCCTTTTGTAAAGCGTATCGCGGTAATAAAAGATGTTGGTATCGTTTTTAATAAACGAAGAAGGAAGACGGTTGTAAAATTGTGCATTTTCTTCGGCAAGAATTTTATTGGCATCCTTCAGCGACATGTATTCCCAAAAATTGCTGTACCATTCTTGTATCCCTCCGGTAAAATCGCTGGTTGACTTCACCATCACAGTGCGCTGATAATAATTGTTCTTCGAAATCATGACAAGCGAAATTACTTCCAGGATAAGAAACAGGAAGAAAAAATAATTTTTCCAGATGAATATAATCAGGCTTCGCATGTAATAGTTACGTTATCAGGTATTTGAACAAAAGACACACCTGACCAGGCAAATTTCTTACTTGATAAGGAAAGTAAACTTATCAAAATTCTTGAGTGCAATTCCGGTTCCCCTTGCCACAGCCCTCAGCGGATCTTCGGCAACATGTATTGGTAACTTTGTTTTCAGATGCAAACGTTTATCCAGGCCACGCAGCATCGATCCTCCGCCAGCCAGATAAATCCCTGTCCTGAAAATGTCAGCAGAAAGTTCTGGGGGTGTCATTTCGAGCGCCTGCAAAACTGCGGTTTCCACTTTTGAAATGGATTTATCGAGGCAATGTGCTATTTCGGTGTAATTTACTGTAATTTCCTTCGGGATGCCAGTCAACATGTCGCGGCCATGCACTGCATAATCATCGGGTGGGTTATCAAGTTCGGGAAGCGCAGCCCCTACTTCTATTTTAATTCTTTCGGCGGTGCGTTCACCAATATTGATGTTGTGTTGCTTGCGCATGTATTCTTCGATGTCGGCATTAAAGTCATCGCCGGCAATGCGGATCGATTTGTTGTTGACAATTCCACCCAGGGCTATTACAGCAATTTCGCTGGTTCCGCCACCAATATCGATGATCATGTTGCCTGTTGGTTCCAACACATCAATACCAATTCCGATTGCAGCAGCCATCGGTTCATGTATCAGCCTTACTTCCTTTGCGCCGGCCTGTTCAGCAGAGTCTTTCACGGCACGCTCTTCAACCTCGGTAATTCCCGACGGAATGCAGATAACCATTTTCAGGGCAGGAGGAAACAATGATTGGCGGATTCCAATCATCTTAATCATTTCACGAATCATGTATTCGGCTGCCTGAAAATCGGCAATCACACCATCGCGCAAAGGCCTGATGGTTTTGATGTTCTCGTGTGTTTTACCGTGCATCATCTGTGCACGTTTGCCAACTGCAATTATTTTTCCTGTACTCCGCTCAATGGCCACTATCGATGGTTCGTCAACAACAACTTTGTCGTTATATATGATGATGGTATTTGCGGTACCAAGGTCAATTGCTATTTCTCGTGTTAAAAATGAAAATAAGCCCATTTTTTAAAAATTAATGTTCACTAAATCAATTGTTTATTTCTCAGATGTTTATCAAAAAAATCTTTTTGAGTTTTCAATGTTTAAAATGTCTGATTCCTGTAAAAACCATCGACATGGAGTGGCTGTTGCAAAAATCAATTGTTTCCTGGTCGCGTACTGACCCACCCGGTTGAATAACCGAGCGGATTCCGGCTTTCCACGCAATTTCCACCGAATCGGAAAACGGGAAGAAAGCATCAGAAGCCATCACCGAATCTTTCAGATCAAAACCAAATGATGTGGCTTTTTCAATCGCCTGCCTGAGTGCATCTACCCTGGAGGTTTGTCCGGTTCCACTTGCCAGTAATTGTCTGTTTTTAACAAGTACGATTGCATTCGATTTGGTGTGTTTTACCACTTTATTTGCAAAAATCAAATCTTCGATTTCTCCTTTTAATGGTCTCCGGTTGGTAACCGGATTCAAATCTTCGGGACGTTCAATGTTACTGTCCCTTTCCTGAACCAATAATCCGTTTAAACATGTCCGGTATGTTTTTTTCGGCATGTCAAACGATTTCAACTGTAAAATTATTCGATTCTTCTTCGATTTTAAAATTTCGGTTACTTCAGGGTCATAACCGGGGGCAATCAGAATTTCGAAAAACAACTTGTTGATTTCAACAGCTGTTTCGGCATCAATGGTTTGATTGGTTACCAAAACACCTCCATACGCCGAAACCGGATCGGCAGCCAGGGCAGCGGTCCAGGCATCCCTAAGCTGCTGGCGCGAAGCTATGCCGCAGGCATTGGTATGTTTCAGAATGGCAAAGGTTGGATCGTCAAAATCATCAATAAGGCTCAGGGCTGCGTCCAGGTCATTCAAATTGTTGTAAGAAATGGTTTTGCCATGCAATTGGGTAAAAACCTCGTTCAGGTTACCATAAAAAACACCCTGCTGATGCGGGTTTTCGCCATAACGCAAGGGTTCGGAACGGCTGAAACTTTCTTTAAAAACATCCAATTGCACAAACCGGTTGAAGTAATTGAAAATGGCAGTATCGTAATGTGACGATACCTGAAACGCCAAAGCAGCAAAATGCCGGCGCTCTTCGAGCGAAGTTTCCCCCTTTCCGTTTTTCAACAGCGTCAGAAATGCTTCATATTGCCCGGCAGATGGCACAACCACCACGTCCTGGTAATTTTTAGCTGCCGCACGTATCAGGCTTATTCCGCCAATATCAATCTTTTCGATAATCTCAGAATCATCGCTTGAATTGGCTACAGTTTTTTCGAAAGGGTACAAATCAACAATCACACAGTCGATTTCGGGAATGCTGAATTTTTGAAAATCCCTGGAATCCTCCGAATGATTGCGCCTGCCTAAAATTCCTCCAAAAACCATCGGATGGAGGGTTTTTACACGGCCGCCAAAAACCGGTGGAAAAGATGTAAGTTCTTCAACTGCAATTGCCTGGTAACCTGCTTTTGCAATGTAGTCGAACGTACCGCCGGTAGAATAAATCTTTACACCAAGGCCTGCGAGCGTTTCCAAAATTTCATCAAGACCGGTTTTGTGGAAAACCGAAATGAGCACCGATCTGATTTTTCTTAAATCCTTCATAAAGACCCTATCTGATTTATTCTAAAATATTTAGGTACAAGCGGTCGCAAAAGTAGAGAAAAATTCTTACTTTTATTATTTTCCAAAGTTTTAGCATAAAATTTAACCTGACAGCAGCAATCCAATTATTTTTGTATCGTTTGATCAAAACTTGATTTAATGACTTTAACCACGTAATAGGAACCAACACACGCTGAACATGATATTATTGTTAAAACTCATCCGCGAGAGTTATCTGTTTGCACTTCAGGAAATTGCTGTCAACAAAGTGAGGACAATTCTTTCACTCTCGGGCATTACGATCGGAATCTTTTCCATAGTTTCGGTATTTTCGGTTTTCGATTCGCTCGAAACCAGCATCCGAAGCAGCCTCAACGAGCTGGGAAACAATGTGTTGTTTGTTCAGAAGTGGCCGTGGGCAATGGGTGGTAATTATCCGTGGTGGAAGTACCTCAACCGCCCCGAACCCACCTATCGCGAAATGGAGGAAATCCAAAGACGGAGCAGTGGTGCTGAATCTGTAACATTTATGTTCAGCGTTTCACGAACGGTGAAACACCACAACAGCAGTTACGAAGATGTCGAAATTCTTGCCATTTCAAATGATTACGACAAGGTGTTTTCGATGGACATAAAAGATGGCAGGTATTTTACCAGTGTTGAAGCACAATCGGGAAGGAACGTAGCTATTGTCGGCGCCAAAATTGCTGAAACACTCTTTCCTAACCAGGACCCAATCGGGCAGTCCATCAAAGTTTTTGGAAATAATGCTATGATTATCGGCATATTGGCACCGCAAGGTGAAGGTTCGTTTGGAAATTCAACCGACGAGCAGGTGTATGTTCCTGTTAATTTTGCCCGCAACTACGTGAATTTGCGCAATGTAGGTACCTCCGTCATGGTAAAGGCACGACCTGAAATTTCAAATGAACAATTAAGAGATGAACTCACAGGAATCATGCGATCGCTCAGAAAAATAAAGCCAGGTGCAGAAAACGACTTTGCCATCAACGAGTTAAGTGTAATCAACCAGGGACTTCAGGCTTTTTTCAGCGGGCTGGCTGCCATCGGATGGATAATTGGTGCATTTTCACTCCTTGTGGGGGGATTTGGAATTGCAAACATTATGTTTGTTTCGGTTCGCGAACGAACCAACATCATTGGAATTCAAAAAGCAATTGGGGCAAAAAACTATTTTATTCTGCTTCAATTTTTGTTTGAAGCTGTGTTTTTATCGCTGATTGGCGGTATTGTCGGCCTTCTGCTCATTTTTACAGGAATCCGGATTTTTCAGGACAGCATGCCTTTTGCGCTGATGCTTACACAACATAATACCATGATCGGGCTGGTTATTTCCACCGTCATCGGATTGGTTTCTGGTTTTATTCCTGCCTGGGTGGCTTCACGACTCAATCCGGTTGAAGCCATACGCTTCGGAATCTGACAAGATTTTCAATTTTTAACACTAAGGCTTGTTTTTCTTGCAGCCGGAATTTTCCAGGCGTAAAATTTTTTTCTCTTCATTTGTAATAAGCAATTGATTTTTAATTGTTTCAAAAATTATTTTTACACAAGTCTTCCTTCAGAAAAAATTTTCAACTCATTTTTATTTTTAATATTCATATCTTTACCAAAAAATAATTCTATGGACAAGCGCTGGGTGATCAAAGAAAGAGGCGACCCAAATCAGGTTCTTGAGTTATCCCGGGCTTTAAACATCAATACGCTGTTGGCTAATTTGCTGGTGCAGCGCGGGGTAACCAACTTTGATGAAGCGAGAACCTTTTTCAGGCCTAAACTGACTCAGCTTCACGATCCGTTTCTTATGAAGGACATGGATCGTGCGGTTGAAAGGATTGAAATGGCCATCAGACACCGGGAGAAAATACTGGTGTATGGCGATTATGATGTGGATGGCACAACCGCCGTTGCACTGGTTTATACTTTTTTTATTTCGATCTATAAAGACATCGATTTTTACATCCCCGACCGATATTCCGAAGGTTACGGCGTGTCGAAGGCCGGAATTGATTTTGCTTACGAAAATGGGTTTACACTTGTTATTGCCCTCGATTGTGGAATAAAGGCAATAGAAAACATTCAATACGCCCGAAACCTGGGTATCGATTTCATAATTGGCGACCATCACCGGCCTGGCGAAACCCTGCCACCTGCTTTTGCCATTCTGGACCCGAAGCGCCCTGATTGCAATTATCCTTACAAAGAGTTGTCGGGTTGTGGCCTTGGTTTTAAACTCGTTCAGGCATTTAGCAGAAAAAATCATATGCCTTTCAAACGGCTCGAAAAATTTCTTGACCTGGTGGTTGTTAGCATTGCCTCCGACATTGTTCCTATTACCGGTGAAAACCGGATTCTGGCATATTATGGTTTAAAGCTGCTCAATTCCAATCCACGTCCCGGTTTCACTGCCATTTTGCACTACAGCAACATCAAGAAGAAAACCGAAGCACAATACATTGATGAGGAATACGCCTTTGACAGAAAACTCACCATCAGCGACCTGGTTTTTTTAATTGGGCCAAGAATCAATGCTGCAGGAAGAATGGAAAGCGGACGCAACTCCGTTGAACTTCTGATAAGTAAAAACATCGAAACAGCCATCGAAAAAGCCGTTCAGATTAATCAGTTTAATACCGAACGCCGAAACCTCGATGCACAGGTTACACAACAAGCGCTCGAAATTCTGGCAAACGATTCGGATCACCAGAAAAGAAAAACTACCATTGTTTATAATCCAGGCTGGCACAAAGGGGTTTTGGGAATTGTGGCTTCGAGGCTTACCGAAACCTATTATCGCCCTACCATCATTCTTACCAAATCGAACGGCCTGATTACCGGTTCGGCACGCTCGGTAAAAGATTTCGATATCTACAATGCAATCGACCAGTGTTTCGACCTTCTGGAACATTTCGGAGGACATAAATATGCCGCCGGGCTATCGATAAGACCCGAAAATTTTGAAGCATTTAAGCAGAAGTTTGAAAATATTGTAAACAATACCATCGACGAACGAATGCTTGTTCCTGAAATTGAGATCGATTCAAAAATAAAACTGAACAACATCAGCACAAAATTTTACAAAATCCTGAAACAATTTGCACCCTTTGGCCCCGAAAACATGTCGCCCGTTTTTATGACCGAAGGGGTTGTTGATACAGGTTTTGCCAGTATTGTCGGAAAAAATCACCTTAAATTAAGTGTTATTCACCCCGATATTTCAGGATTTCCGGTAGCTGCCATCGCTTTTCAGCAAGGCAATAAACTGCCGATTGTCCAAAGTGGGAGGCCATTTACAATTTGTTATCACATTGAGGAAAACGAATGGAACGGACATATTTCGCTTCAGCTGAACATCAAAGATATTGTGCCGTGGGAAGAAACCGATGATTACTTAAAAGGGGCTTACTATCTGTAAATGATAAATAAGTGCCCGTGCCATCAGGATAATTCCATACAGGACCAGGATAACACCGACCACCTGATTCAGGATTTTTATTGTATGCTCATTTAAAAATGCTTTTAATTGCCTGGCAATAAACGCTTTGATAAGATCAGTAGCAAAGACAGTCACCAGAGCGCCCATGAAAAAAAGCACAGATGCGTCCTGATCATCTCCAAAGTTTGAGGTAACGCCAACGGTTAATCCCATCCAGAAAAACCATGCAAAAGGGTTGGTACCATTCAGAAAAAAGCCTTTGATGATAAATGTAACAAAGCCTGGTTTTTTGCTGACAGGTTGATTGCTGCCATTGGCTATTTCAACCTTGCGGATGAAAGTTACCACACCATAACCTATGAGGATCAGGCCGCTAACGATGCCAAAAAAAAGCCGGTTGTAATCGTTGTTGAGAATTTGCAATGCGCCGAGGAAGCACAAAACGACGAGCAAAATGTCGCTTAAAAAAATTCCGAAAGCAAGGAAAAAGCCAGAGGAAAATCCACGGTGAATACTGGTTTGAATAAGCGCAAAAAGCGCCGGCCCCAGTAACATGGCGAGGGTTAAGCCAAAAATAACTCCTTCCAGAAACGGATTCATGCAGCAAAAAAAGGTTTCAACTATTTATTTTCAAGTTTGTAATGTTCAATGTATGCTTCCCATTCTTCTAACTGACGGGATTTTATTACGCGTGGAAACTTGCTCTGCGCTCCTTCCTTACCATGATCGTGCATCCACCGGTAAAAAACTTTCAACGGAAGAACCTCAACAATTACATCCTTTATGGCAGCAATTCGTTCGACACGGTAGTCATCGTTGAGAATTTTGAGGTTTTTATCAATCATGTCGCGAACTACTCCAGCGTCCAACGGGTCGTCGGTACCAATGAACCATTTGTGGGCAAACATATTTTCGTATTTTATCCCGGCCACTGTAAATTCGCGGATGTCAACATTTAATTCATTGGATGTCATTTCGATAGCCCGGTTCATGTTTTCCTGTGAAAGGTGCTCGCCGCAAAGGCTCAAATAATGTTTCGTGCGTCCGGTAATATGAATTTCGTTGAGTTTTTTTGAAGTAAACTTTATTGTATCTCCGATCAGATAGCGCCAGGCTCCGGCATTTGAGGAAATCAGCAATGCATACTCCTTTTCTTCTTCCACTTCGTTAAGTGTCAATGCCACCGGATTTGAAACAATATTGCCATCGCTGTCGAAATTTGAATCGTTGAAGGGAACAAACTCGAAGAATAGCCCTGTATCCAGCGAAAGCTGCATCGAATCAACTCCTGGCCTTTTTTGGTAAGCAATAAAGCCTTCCGAAGCCAGATAGGTTTCCATGTAGGTGAGTGGTCTTGCAAGTAGCTTTTCAAAGCCTTTGATATAGGGCACAAACGAAACCCCGCCATGAACATAAATGCTCAGGTTGGGCCAGATGTCGTGAATGGTTTTCAGGTTGTACTCTTTTATGATTTTTCCCAACAAAATCTGCAACCACGCCGGAACACCTACAATAACACCAATATCCCAGTTTTTTGCATTTTTAACTATTTCGTCCAGTTTGGTTGTCCAGTCTCTCTCTTTTGAAATTCGTTTGCCGGGTTTGTAAAAAAATTGGAACCAGAATGGGATGTTTCCGGTTGTAATTCCCGATAAATCACCCTCATAATAGGTGCCGTTGTATTGAAGGTGTGTGCTGCCACCAAGCATGAGAATGCCTTTACCTTTTTCGAAAAATTCGGGTGGAAAATTGTATTGGGCCAGCGAAAGCAACTGCCGCACGCTTGTCTTTTTAATCGATTTCAACATGTCAGCGGTTACAGGGATGTATTTGCTCGAAGCCTCCGAAGTTCCCGAACTCAGTGCAAAGTATTTTATTCTTCCCGGCCAGGTTACATAGGGCTCGCCATTAAGTGTACGGTACCACCACCGCTTGAAAATCGAATTGTAATCGTGGGCAGGTACAGTTTTCTGAAATTCCTGAACCATGTTTTTCGATCTCAGAATATCTGAAAATCCATAAGCTTCGCCAAAATGCGTAAACTGTGCCTTGCGTAATAATTTCTTCAAAACGGCTTGCTGAGCCTTGTAACCATCGAAACCCTTCAAATTTTCCTTGTTGCTGAGATTTCTCAATTCGATGGCACGCTTAATTATCGATCCTATTATTGGCAATGTGTTATCTTTTAAAAATTACAATACGAAATCATTAACTTCGCGCAAAAATAGGAAAAAATGTGTGCTTTAATCTTTCATTTTTTTTGGGGTGAGCCGAAAACAATACTGCTGAAAACTACTAGATTTTACTTATGAAAACTATTGTTCTGATTGCTAAAACTATGGGATACCTTATCATCACGATGATTTTTGTTTTGATCGTTGCTCTAATCGTGGCGACATTAGGCGATTTTCGACCTGCCGCCCGCATAATGCTTTCCAAAGAAGGGGGTGCAGGATTAGCAAAAATCCACTCCCATGAAATTACCTTATTAACCTGGAACATTGGTTATGGTGGTTTGGGGAAGGAAATGGATTTTTTTTATGAAGGAGGCAAACAGGTACGCCCCGGTTTGGAAAACTACCACCGCAACTTCAATGGCATATTGGATTTTTTGGAAACCAACCAGCAAACCAGTTTTATCCTTCTACAGGAAGTGGATGTTAAAGCCAAACGGTCGTTTTGGAACAATCAGGTTGAAGCCATTGGGAGCAAACTCGGACATCACACCTTGGTTTTTGCCAGAAACTACGATGTTCCATTTGTCCCTGTGCCCGTTACGGAACCCATGGGCAGGGTTTTATCGGGTTTGACAACCCATTCATTGTTCAATCCGGTAACCTCCGAAAGAGTTGGTTTTCCGGGGGATATGGGCTGGCCCAATAATTTATTTCTTCCCGACCGATGTTTCCTGATCCAGCGGTTTATTACCGCCAATGATAAAGTGCTGGTTGTGATAAATACACATAATTCGGCGTTCGACAAGGGTGAAAGACGACAACAACAACTCATCCAGCTTAAATCGGAAGCCTTAAAAGAATTTCAAAATGGAAACTATGTTATCATTGGTGGCGACTGGAACCTTAACCCGCCATTGTTTGATACAGCCCAAATCTTCAATGGAGATAAAGCCCAGGTTAATGCAGCCGGAACCATTGGCAGCGAACTTTTTCCCGCAAACTGGATTTGGGCCTACGACAATAGTAAACCTACCAACAGGTGGGTAAACATCCCTTATTCGCGTGGTGAAACACAAACCACCATCATCGACTTTTTTCTTTTGTCGCCAAATATCCAATTGCTCGAAGTAAACACCATTGATTTGAAATTTGAATACTCGGATCATAATCCGGTAAAAATTAAAATAGCCCTCAAATGACCGATAATGCTGACAAGTGAAATTTTTTTTATATGAGTAGAATAAAAACAATTAAAAAATTTTGCCTCGACCCTGAAAATTAATTATAACTTTGGCAGTCAAAATAAAAGCCCCATGAAACGATCCGTAATTTTTGTAATCGTGTCATTATTTTTTATTTTTCAATCCTACGGTATAAATACAGCACTTTGGGTTGAAGCAGGTGATGACATTACTTCCTGTGAAAGCATAAATTGTGTGTGGATTGAAGCCCAGGCTACCAGTGCTGGTTTTGTTGACTGGTGGTGCAACGGCGATGGTTTTTTTTCGTACCCCAACGAATTGTCAACATGCTATTATCCCGGCCCCGGCGACATTTTTACTGGCCATGTTATTTTGTATATTACCGTTTCAAATTCTGAATCAGGTAGCCTGACTGACAGCCTGACATTAACAATAATGAAAGCCCCCGTAAGCCAGACAATCACTTATGTGTCGGGTTGTGAACCTGACAGTGTGGTGATTTCAGCACAAAGTTTCAACAGCAGCTCACATTTCTGGAGCACAACAGGCGATGGCTTTTTCGACAATCCTTTCAACCTTCTCTCAGTGTATTATCCCGGAAACAACGACATCAGTTTCGGGGTTGTTGATCTTTGCCTGATCTCGTTTCCTGTGCAACCCTGTATACAGCCCGATGTCAGTTGTCTAACCCTGGAAATATTCAAAAAACCTTTTGTAGATGCCGGCGAGGATGTGATTGTTTGTGAAAATCATTCTGCCCAGCTTAACGCAACAGTACAAAATTATTCATCCTTTCATTGGGAAAGCTCTGGTGATGGTACATTCAGCAATCAATATTTGTCAAATCCCTTGTACACACCCGGAAATGACGACAAAACCACTGATGGAGTCCATCTTTGGATGACGGCAGCTTCAATATCTCCATGCCAGGGCTTTCAGGCTGACACGCTCATGTTGCACCTCCGGAAAGAACCCGTTGTTACAGCAGGTATTAGCCAGACAATTTGTGTAAATCAGACGGTAAGTCTCTCAGGTTCTGCACAAAACAGCAGCGGCATTTATTGGATTACTTATGGCGATGGTACATTCAATTGCGACACTGTTGTAAACCCAGTTTATTTTCCGGGTGAAAATGATAAGCAATATGGCTGGATTTTTCTTGAATTAAATGCCTTACCCTTATTTCCATGTGAAAATACGATGAGTGCGTACACATTTGTTGAAATTCAGGATAATCCCTCAGTTTGGGCAGGAAACGACATTACAGCCTGCTCCGATTCGGTCACACTTCTTGCCAGTGCTGAAGAATTTGGGAATATTTCCTGGTCGTCCAGCGGGGATGGGAGTTTTGGTGAATCTACGCATTTGTCAACCACTTATTTTCCGGGAACCGGCGATATTGCTCTCGGTACGGTAATACTAACAATATTGGCGGCGCCGGTTTTTCCATGTTTAAATTTTGTTTCCGATGAAATAGTGGTAACCATGCACGAAACGCACATTATAAACCAGGCTTTGAACGACACCACCATTTTTTCAGGCGAAGAACTGGAATTGCTTTTTGAAGTAAATTCAAATCTTGCAGGTATTTACAAATGGTTTCTTAACGGGGAGGAACAAGCCGGAGTCAACACACCCGTGTTTTTTATTGAAAATGCTCAGCCACAACATGCCGGATATTATCAATGTGTTTTTACTAATTCGTGTGCTGAAACAGTGAGTGATATTTGTCTGGTTAAAATCCATCAGCGCTCAAGCCAGGAATTCAATTTACCTGCGGGCTGGAGCGGAATTTCCTCTTTTATCTATCCCGAAAACGCAAATTTCGATTCCTTGTTTAAGCCCATCATAGGAAGCATTATTACAATCATGGATGATTCGGGTATTTTCATCCCTCAACATAACCTCAATACTTTAGGCAACTGGACGGTTCCCCATGGTTACCATATAAAACTTGAAGACGCCTGTCTGTTGTCCATGAGTGGGGTGATTGAATTTCCGGTTCAGGTGATTTCATTACCTCCGGGTTGGTCGGTGTTGCCACACAATTATTTTCAACTCATAAATGTGTCAGAAGTTTTCGATACCATTCCTGGTATTTCCATCATCAAAGAAGTGGCAGGAATAAAAATGTATTGGCCGGCCATGCACATTCGTACGCTTGATTGTTTGATTCCCGGTAAAGCTTACCAGGTTTTAAATTCTACTCAAAACTGCATACCCATAGATTTTTCGGGCGGTGGCACAAAATACCCATAACCTCTTTTTTACATCAAAATCAGAAAAAGAAAACCCATGTTAAGGTTTAACATGGGTTTCGTATTTTTAAAAGCGTGTTTTATTATTCTTTTCGTGATTCGATAAGAATTTCCAGAATTTTTATTCCGGCTTCTGTAATCACTGTTCCCGGACCAAAAATGGCCACTACTCCAGCATCGTATAAAAACTGGTAATCCTGAGGCGGAATCACACCACCCACGATGACCATGATGTCTTCGCGTCCAAGTTTTTTTAACTCGTCAATAACGGATGGAACAAGGGTTTTGTGGCCTGCGGCAAGGCTTGAGACGCCTAACACATGAACATCGTTTTCGACGGCCTGGCGGGCGGCTTCCGACGGAGTCTGGAATAACGGGCCGATGTCAACATCAAAACCAATGTCGGCATAGCCGGTCGAAACTACTTTTGCACCTCTGTCGTGGCCGTCCTGCCCCATTTTGGCGATCATTATACGCGGTCGGCGGCCTTCCAATTCTGCAAATCTGTCGGCCAGTTTGCAGGCTTTTGCGAAATTTTCATCGCCTTTCGATTCTGCTGAATACACGCCTGATATTGATCTGATTACTGCTTTGTATCTTCCAAACACTTTTTCACATGCCATCGAAATTTCGCCCAATGAAGCCCTCTTGCGGGCAGCATCCACCGAAAGTTCCAACAGGTTGCCTTCTCCGGTTTCGCAGGAACGGGTGATGGCTTCGAGCGCTTTTTGCACTTCTTCGTTGTTACGGTTTGCCCTTAATTTTTCAAGTCGTCTGATCTGGGCATTTCTTACTGCCGTGTTGTCAACTTCCAGGGTTTCAATCGGGTCTTCCTTTTCGAGGCGGTATTTATTGACGCCAACAATGGTGTCTTTGTGCGAATCGATGCGTGCCTGTTTGCGGGCTGCGGCTTCTTCGATCCGCATTTTCGGAATGCCTGTTTCGATGGCTTTGGCCATTCCACCCAATGCTTCAATCTCCTGGATATGCGCCCAAGCTTTCCGGGCGATTTCGTGGGTGAGTTCTTCAACATAATAACTTCCAGCCCAGGGATCGACCACCCGGCAGACATCTGTTTCTTCCTGAATGTAAATCTGTGTGTTGCGGGCAATTCGGGCCGAAAAATCGGTTGGCAGCGCGATAGCTTCATCCAGCGCGTTGGTGTGCAACGACTGGGTGTGACCCAAAACCGCACCCATGGCTTCAACGCAGGTCCGGGCAACGTTGTTGAACGGGTCCTGCTCTGTAAGGCTCCAACCCGAAGTCTGGCAGTGTGTCCTTAATGCCATCGATTTCGGGTTTTTAGGGTTAAATTGTTTTACCAGTTTTGCCCAGAGCATGCGTGCTGCACGCATTTTGGCAATTTCCATAAAATGATTCATCCCTATTCCCCAGAAAAATGAAAGGCGGGGTGCAAACGCATCGATATCCATGCCCGAATTCACACCGGTTCTGAGGTACTCAAGTCCGTCGGCCAGGGTATAGGCAAGTTCGATGTCGGCGGTGGCGCCGGCTTCCTGCATGTGGTAACCGCTGATGCTGATGGAGTTGAACTTGGGCATGTTCTGTGCCGTGTATTTAAAAATATCGGCGATGATGCGCATCGACGGAAGTGGTGGATAAATGTAGGTGTTGCGAACCATGAACTCTTTCAAAATGTCATTCTGAATGGTTCCTGTCAGTTCTTCCAGCTTTACACCCTGTTCCAGTCCGGCAACAATGTAAAATGCCAGCACGGGCAAAACCGCACCATTCATGGTCATCGAGACTGACATTTTATCCAATGGGATCTGGTCGAACAGAATTTCCATATCGAGGATCGAATCCACGGCCACACCTGCTTTTCCAACATCGCCCACCACGCGTTCATGATCCGAGTCGTAACCCCGGTGCGTGGCCAGGTCGAAAGCAATCGAAAGTCCTTTTTGTCCCGAGGCCAGGTTGCGGCGGTAAAAGGCATTGGATTCCTCGGCTGTCGAAAATCCTGCATATTGCCTGATGGTCCATGGCAACATGGCATACATGGCCGAATACGGCCCGCGCAGGAATGGCGGCAGGCCGGCAGCATAATTCAGATGCTCCATTTTGAGCAAATCGGCCGCAGTATATACTGGTTTTACCGAAATCTGTTCCGGCGTAAGCCAATCAAAACCTATTTTGTTCTCTTTTTCCCATTCAGCCGGGGTCAAAGGATTTGACGGCGCACTTTTTAATTCAATATTTTTAAAATTCGGTTTCATACTTTTCAATGTTTGACATAAAAAAACTGGTTATTCAATTCCAATCATTTTCTGAAACTCCAGAAGTGTTTCCAGCACATTGGATTTTACGTGAATAAAATGCCTTATACCGGCTGCATTCAGGGCATCAATGCTTTCTTTCGGGTAACCGGCAATTACAACATGAGCCTTGCCTTGTGTTTTGGCAAAAATTTCAGGAGCTATCACCGGATAATCATCATCGGCGCCACACACTACAACAAATTCGGCTTTGCTCGCCAAAGCGGCTTCTACACCTTCATCCACCGTTTTAAAACCGTTGTTGTCGATAATTTCAAAACCCGCACAGGCAAAGAAATTTCCGGAAAATTGCGACCTGGCACGGCGCATGGCAAGGTTGCCGTAAGTGAGCATAAAAGCAGCAGGCCGTTTGTTTTCAAGCGAAAAAATATCGGTTTTGTATCGCAGATTCTCGAAGGCCTGTGCCCCGCGATAAGGTTTCAGCGTTTCGGCAATGGCATTTGCCCCGGTGAAATCGGCCGGCTGAAATACCACCTCATCGAGTTCAGAGGCAATATTTTCGGTAAAATTTGGGTACTGATTGGTTCCCAACAAAATTTCTCTGCGGGTAGCAATCGCATGATCCCGCTTTTTGGCGGTTTCGCTGATTCGTTGCTGGACAAATCCCTTTTTAAAGGCTTCAATAAATCCACCCATTTCATCTATTTCAAGGAAAAGTTTCCAGGCCTCGCCAATGAGCGAATCTGTAAGGTTTTCGATGTACCACGAACCGGCTGCCGGATCGACCACTTTATCGAAATATGATTCTTCTTTGAGTAGCAGTTGCTGGTTTCGGGCAATACGTTCAGAAAAAGCAGTTGTTTCTTCAAAATGAGCATTAAACGGACGGATTGTCAGCGAGTTGGTTCCACCAATGATTGCCGACATGGCTTCGGTTGTTGTCCTCAGCATGTTGGCGTAAGTATCGTAGATGGTTTTGTTCCAGTCAGTGGTAACAGAATGGATAAAAGCACGCGTAAATTCCTGGTCATTAGGGCTGTAAACGTTCACAATTTTTGCCCATAAAAACCTTGCTGCCCTTATTTTGGCAATTTCCATAAAATAATTGGAACCGACCCCAAACTGGAATTTTATTTTTGGTGAAATGTTGTCAGCCGGGATACCTTTTTCGGTAAGCCGTGTCAGATACTCGTTGCCGTAGGCCATTGCGAAAGCAAGTTCTTCAACAATAGAAGAACCCGAATTTCTGAAAACTGCAGCATTTACGGCCAGTGTTCTGAAAAGCGGAAGATGGCGCGACGATTCAACCAGGTTGCGGCAAACCTCGAAATCTGCTTTTTCAGATTTGTAAAAATTTCCTGATCTGATCAGAAATCCAATAGGGTCGAAATTGACTGAGCCTCTGATTTTCTGAAAATCACGGTTGTATTTTTGAATCAGTTTTATGTAAATATCCAGCACATCCGGCGCCTGCCTGCCACACACAAAGTTCACCTCAACGCTTTGTGCGTAAATGTTTTCCATGAGTTTTTCTATCTCATCCAGGTCGGGTTTTTTGGTGGGATCGATAACAAAACCCAACGAATCGACGCCTTTCATCAGGATATCCAATGCCTTTTTGTTGGCCTCAACAATGTCAAATGCCAGCAAATCTTCGCGAATCAACCAGTCGTTGCCGGTTTTGCGGCCACTGCGGACAAACGGAAAATCGCCCGGAAATTCATTCAGATACCTGAGGTTGTCCAAATCCTCCTGCCGGTAATAGGGTTTTACATCAAAACCCTCCATTGACTTCCAAACCAATTTTTTCTGGTAATCGGCGCCCTTGAGGTCTTTAATGATCAGGGCTTCCCATTCTCCGGCTGTTATTGGTGGAAATTCAGCGAAAAGTTTTTGATAATCGGTATTCATCTTACTTTCATCCATGTTAAGCTGAAATTGATTTGTAATCTGTTATTAAACGCTCAAATCCAATACGTTTTGAATTTGAAGCCGCAAAAGTAAGATAAAAATAAGATGTACATTCCCGGCATACTCATTTTGGTGTTAAAGAAATAACAATAAACCTGGTTTGAAATCCCTGATGTATTCATAACAAATTGTTTAATAATCGATTATGTAGATTTTTCAACGCATTTACAAAATGTTACCGGACAAAGTGTGACTTTTTGACATAATTAAGTGACAGTGAGGAAAATAAAATTTTGCCAAAGAAGAAAGTTTTGTAAATATCATAAAATCAATAAAATAAAGAATATTGCCTGTAAAAAAATTTGTCATGATTGCCATTTGATGTCAGGAAACAAATAAAATGGCAGTTGTGTGGCACAATGATTGACAGCCCCAGAGCCTGCGAATACGAAAATCGAAAAAATTAACATAGAAAGGAGTTTTTTAACATGGGAAAAATTATAGGAATTGACTTAGGAACCACCAATTCATGTGTGGCCGTTATGGAAGGCAGCGAGCCTGTTGTAATCCCCAACTCAGAGGGGCGCAGAACCACACCTTCAATTGTTGCATTCACCGACAGCGGCGAACGTAAAGTGGGCGACCCGGCAAAGCGCCAAGCAATCACAAATCCACGCAACACAGTTTATTCGATCAAAAGATTTATGGGTGAGCCTTACAGCAGGGTTACCAAAGAAATAAACCGCGTTTCTTACCAGGTGGTTCACGGTGAAAACGAAACCACCCGTGTAAAAATTAATGACCGTCAATATTCTCCACAGGAAATATCAGCAATGGTGCTTCAGAAAATGAAGAAAACCGCCGAAGACTACCTGGGAACCACGGTATCGGATGCTGTAATTACTGTTCCGGCATATTTCAGCGATTCGCAACGTCAGGCCACAAAAGAAGCCGGTGAAATTGCCGGGTTGAATGTAAAGAGAATCATTAACGAACCAACCGCTGCAGCGCTTGCTTACGGTCTGGACAAGAAAAAGGAAGACCTTAAAGTGGCTGTTTTCGACCTCGGAGGCGGGACTTTCGATATTTCGATCCTCGAACTGGGTGACGGCGTTTTTGAAGTAAAATCGACCAACGGCGATACTCACCTTGGTGGCGATGATTTCGACCACGTGGTGATCGACTGGCTGGCCGAAGAATTCAAGAGCGAGCACAATGTTGACCTGCGCAAAGACCCAATGGCCATGCAACGGTTGAAGGAAGCTGCCGAAAAGGCAAAAATTGAGCTTTCGAGTTCGACAGAAACCGAGATCAACCTTCCTTACATTATGCCCATCGACGGCATTCCGCAGCACCTTGTCAGGAAACTGACCCGCTCGAAGTTTGAGCAACTCACACATAACCTCATCCAGGCCACCATCGAACCTTGCCGCAAAGCGCTGAGCGACGCCGGAATGTCAACTTCCGAAATTGATGAAGTGATACTTGTCGGTGGTTCAACACGTATCCCGGCCATTCAGCAGATTGTTAAGGATTTCTTTGGAAAAGAACCTTCAAAGGGTGTAAATCCTGACGAGGTTGTGGCCGTTGGCGCTGCCATTCAGGGCGGTGTTTTGACTGGTGAAGTAAAGGATGTGTTGCTGTTGGACGTAACGCCCCTTACCCTGGGTATCGAAACCCTGGGTGGAGTGATGACCAAACTGATTCCGTCGAATACGACCATCCCAACCAAAAAATCGGAAGTTTTCTCCACAGCCTCCGACAATCAGCCTTCGGTTGAAATTCACGTGCTGCAGGGCGAACGTTCGATGGCACGGGACAACAAAACCATTGGCCGTTTCCACCTCGACGGAATTCCACCAGCTCCGCGCGGAATCCCTCAGATCGAAGTTACTTTCGACATCGACGCCAACGGTATTCTGAATGTTTCGGCAAAAGACAAGGGAACCGGAAAATCGCAGAGCATCCGCATCGAAGCTTCTTCGGGACTTACCGATGCCGAAATCAAGCGGATGAAAGCCGAAGCTGAAGCCAATGCCGAAACTGACCGCAAGGCACGCGAACGCATCGACAAGCTGAATGCTGCCGATTCGATGGTTTTCCAAACCGAAAAACAGTTGAAGGAATTCGGCGACAAAATCCCGGCTGACAAACGCAAACCCATCGAGGATGCCATGGCCGAACTGAAGGATGCCCACAAGCGCGAAGACCTTGCTGCCATTGATGCTGCAACGGCCAAGCTGAACCAGGTGTTCCAGGCTGCAAGCCAGGAAATGTACAACGCCGGCCAGCAGGCAGGCGGACAACCCGGCGGTGGCGCAGG
>CALFEP010000158.1 GCA_937950125.1 uncultured Bacteroidota bacterium | reverse complement strand
CTTTGCCCCAGGCTGTCGTGAAGTTCTTTGGCCACACGCCTGCGTTCGTTATCTTCGCCCTCAATCAACGATTGTAAAACCTTCATTTCGGCTTCCCGCAACGAGGTAACATCATTAATGGCCGCCAAAACTGCTCTTTTTTCGCCATAATCGATCTGATCGGATTTTACCTCGACCTGAATTGGCTTACCTGATTTCTTTATTAATTGATATTCGGTGTTCTTTGACAATTCATTTGAAATTAAATCGAACAGCTCCAAATCGCTATACATCGAAACACCTGGTCTGATGTCCCGGAGATTCATTTGCAGCATTTGGTCATGCGTAAATCCAAAAAGATCTTCTGTTGATTTGTTAACATCATAAATATGGAAATCATCGATATCGAAAATAATCAGTGGAACGGGATTGGTTTCAAAAAGTAGCCGGTAAAAAACCATCGTCGATTCGAGCTTATGATGCGCTTCAACCTGATCGGTAATATCGAGCTGGCTGCCCCAAACACGCAACAACTGCTTATTTTCGACTATTCCCACTGCATTGTTCGAAATGTAAATTGTCTTACCTGATTTATCGCTTTCCTTCGAAATTTCATGCATAACCCGGTAATTGGCATTAATAAATTTTTTCAGGAAAGCAATATTTTCAGGTTTATTATCACCACCATGAAGTGTCATTAAATCAACACCCTCTATTTCGGTAGAATGGTTGTAGCCATACATTTTTGCAAACGAATCGTTGCAAATGGCTATTCTGCCCAGGTGATAAAAGTGATTGATTTTTTCGTCCACCGGCAATTCCAGCGGCATTGGCTTTTCAAGTTCGTACAAATAAATGCCTTCACCGGAGTATTTGATGAAACTCTGGTAGATTTTAATCCATCGCTGCAACTCAAATTCCAAATTTTTTCTTACGGTAATGTCCTGATTTGTTCCAATCAACCTAACCACTCTTTTCTGGTCGTCGCGTTCGGCAACTTTTCCCATAGAGTGAATCCATCTTACCGAACCATCGGCATGTTTCATCCTGAACTCGATGTTGAATTTTTCTTTTTCAAAACCAAAAGCTTGTTGCAATGAATTATTTATGAGTTGGATGTCGTCAGAATGAATAAGCTGAAAAAATGATTCTATCGGAAGAACATTCCCCTGCATCTGAAGCCCTAACATTTCTTTGTACAAGTCATTTACTATCATGTTTTGGCCCGTCAGTACGAAATCCCAGGTAGCAAGGTCGCCGGCGGCAAGTGCAAGCTCGAGCCGCTCTTTTCCTTCAAGAAGCTCTTTTTCAGCCCTTTTCTTACCAGTCATGTCTTTGGTTGCGCCTAAAATAGCTTTAAGATTTCTGTTTTCATCCATAATGGCAACCACATTATCATTAATAAAAAGGACCTCACCCTCTTTATTGATTATTTCGCCTTCGTATTCCGAAATCATTTTTCCTTTTTGCAGGTTGTCAGCAAAACTTTGGCTGTGATGATCGAGCAGCGATTGTTGTATGAAATCTGAAAATGGCCTGCCAATCATCTCTTCGGGGCTAAGTTTGTAAAGTTTGCGGCTTGCATCGTTGATGAATGTGATGACTCCGTCGGGATTACACATCCAAATTAAATCGTGACTGGCCTCTAACAAGGCCCGCAGGCGGCTCTCACTTTCAATCAATGCTTTGTTTTTTTCATTTTCCTGAGTCACATCCTTAAAGGCAACAATGGTGCCTGTCACCTTTCCTTTATCGTCCACGAGGTGGTCAATTCTGTTTAAAACAATATACTCTTTCTTCTGTTTGGAAATTAACCTGACTGTTTTTGAAAATTGTTTTTGCCCGTTATTACTAAACCCTAAAGGATTGCTGGAGACCTCCTCCTGATCATTCACAATAATAAAAACCTGATCGATTGATTTTCCCAAAGCTTCTGATTCCTGAAAGCCAGTCAATCGTTTTGCAACATTGTTTATTTCGGTAATCACACCCTCCGAATCGGTTCTGATTATTCCCTCACCAATGTTTTCGAGTATTGCTGATAAATTGATTTCACTTGTTTTTAACTTAGAATTCAGTTCAACAATCGTCTTAAACTGCTGTTTAACAACATGGTAAATGAAAATGGAGGTGATGAGAATAAAAAGCCAGCCTTTTGGGGTTTGCAATTTGCTTTCTAATTCATAATCATTGAAAACAAAATGTAAAATGTTATCCGACAACAATATCCAAAAAAAACCAAAAACGAAAAAATAGGTAGCCGTTTTGACTGCAACTTCAGTGAATAGCTTGTTTTTCATAGTTTTCAGTATTAATTTTTCAGAGCAAAAGTCACAAAATCAAATAGCCGATCCTCAGGTTACTTTTTGCGAAGCAGGTTTTTAATCTGATTGAGTTTCATAAGTGCCTCAACGGGAGTAAGTGTGTTAATATCAATATTCAGAATATCTTCCTTGATCTGGAGCAGTAAGGGGTCGTCGAGCTGAATAAAACTAAGCTGGAAGTCATCCTGTGTATTGGATGCAGGTTTCAGGTTTTTACCCAATTCGCTTTGGCTGTGCGACTTTTCGAGAATCTGGAGCATCGCGTTGGCTTTGTCTATCACGCCGGGCGGCATCCCCGCCATTTTAGCCACATGAATTCCAAAACTATGTTCGGTACCACCAGGAACAAGTTTTCGCAGAAAGATCACTTTGTTGTTTATTTCCTTTATCGAAATATGGAAATTTTTGATCCGCTTAAGGGAACCTGCCATTTCGTTCAGTTCGTGATAATGGGTAGCAAACAGTACTTTCGGCCTGAACAGCGGATGCTCATGCAAATAATCGGCAATGGACCATGCGATGGAGATTCCATCATAAGTGGAAGTACCACGGCCTATTTCATCAAGAATAATAAGGCTTCTGTTTGAAATATTGTTGAGAATACTGGCAGTTTCATTCATTTCGACCATAAAGGTCGATTCGCCTGAAGAAATGTTATCAGAGGCGCCTACACGTGTAAAAACCTTGTCGATGATTCCGATTTTGGCCGATTCGGCTGGAATAAAACTTCCCATTTGAGCCAACAATACGATTAATGCAGTTTGGCGCAGCAACGCTGATTTTCCCGACATGTTGGGCCCGGTAATGATCATAAGCTGCTGTTTGCGGGTATCTAAAAAAATGTCGTTTGGAATGTATTTTTCTCCTGGAGGCATTTGGCTTTCAATAACGGGATGCCGGCCTTTTTTTATGTCGAGTTCAAACGAATCGTTGATTTCGGGTTTTGAGTAATTATTGTGTATGGCAATTTGGGCAAACGAAAGCAGGCAATCGAGGCGGGCAACGATTGAAGCACTCAGCAGTACAGGCTCAACATAGTCGGCCACTTTCAGCACCAGTTCTTCAAAAAGCCTTGTTTCAATTTCAAGAATGCGTTCTTCAGCTCCTAAAATTTTCTGTTCATACTCCTTAAGTTCGGCAGTAATGTATCTTTCGCAGTTTACCAATGTCTGGCGGCGTTCCCAGGTTGGGGGAACCTTGTCCTTGTGAACGTTTGTCACCTCGAGGTAATAGCCAAAAACATTGTTGAATCCAATTTTCAACGAAGGGATCGAGGTCATTTCACTTTCGCGTTTACGCACCTTTTCCAGATAATCTTTGCCCGAAAACAACACCAGCCGCAGGTCGTCCAATTCTTCTGAAATACCATCCTGAATTACATTCCCTTTACTGACTATTACAGGTGGATCGGGCTTTATCCCTGTTTCAATTTTTTCTCTGATAAGCTGGCAGGGATTGATCTGGTCGGCTATCGCCCTTAATGGATTTGATAATGAAATTGCGCAGGATTCTTTAATTTTTTCAATGGCTTCAAGTCCTCTGGCAATTTGCAACAATTCGCGGGGATTTACCCTTCCCACGGCAACTTTTGAAATCAGCCGCTCAAGGTCGCCTATCATTTTAATTTGCTGGGTCAGCAATTCTGTTGTTTCCTGGTCATTCATCAGGTATTCAACAATGTTGAGGCGTTCATCAACCGATTGTTTTATTTTGAGAGGAAGAGAAATCCATTTTTTCATCATTCTCGATCCCATCGGCGATATTGTTTTATCGATGACATCAAGCAATGTAGCAGCGTTTTCGTTTGGCGAAAATAAAAGTTCGAGGTTTCGGATGGTGAATTTATCGAGCCAAACATATTTATCCTCTTCGATGCGGGTAATTTTACAGATGTGACTCACCTTGTCGTGACGGGTTTCGGCAAGGTAATGAAGCGCAGCGCCGGCAGCAATAGTGCCATTGGTTAATCCTTCAACGCCAAATCCTTTGAGCGAGGTAGTGCCAAAATGCTTCAACAGGATATCATTTGCAAAATCTTCGGTAAAAACCCAATCATCAAAAGTATTAATGTAAAATTTATCGCCAAACTGGTCGGTAAAATGGCGCTTTTGCGATTTTTGAACAATCACCTCTGGTGGTTTGAAACTTTGAAGCAGTTTGTCGATGTATTCAAAACTCCCCTGCGCCACATAAAACTCGCCCGTTGAAACATCGAGAAAAGAAATACCCGGGTTTTTTTGTACCAGGTGAATACTTGCCAGGAAATTGTTTTCCTTGTTTTCGAGCACCTTGTCGTTGTACGAAACACCAGGTGTAACAAGTTCGGTAACCCCTCGTTTAACAATTTTTTTTGTAAGTTTCGGGTCTTCTAATTGATCGCAGATGGCAACCCTCTGACCGGCTCTTACAAGTTTGGGCAGGTAGGTATCGAGTGAATGGTGGGGAAATCCGGCCAGTTCTACAAAGGAGGCCGATCCATTGGCACGGCGGGTAAGAACAATACCCAGGATATTTGAAGCCTTAATGGCATCATTACCAAACGTTTCATAAAAATCGCCGACCCTGAAAAGCAACAAGGCATCCGGATATTTGGCCTTAATCGCGTTGTACTGCTTCATTAAGGGTGTCTCAACTGCTTTTGATGTTGATGATTCTTCCAAAATTTTAAAATTTAAGCAAAAATAATATTAATTCATCAGGACAAAAATCGTGTAAAAATGCTGTTTTTCAAACAAAATTATCAAATGATTACATCCTGCTTTTCAAGTTAATTCTATTTTTGCGCGTTTTTTTAATAAAAAAACGGAATGAGGAAGCTTCAAAACAATGAACTTAGCAGGTTGACTGTGAGCGAATTCAGGGAAACGGAAAAAATCCCCTGTATCGTCGTACTCGACAATGTACGTAGTCTCAACAATATTGGATCTGTTTTCCGTACCTCCGATGCATTTCTTATCGAGGCAGTGTATTTGTGTGGAATTACTGCAACGCCACCACACCGCGACATTCATAAAACCGCGCTTGGCGCAACCGATACAGTGAAATGGGAGTATTTTCTGGAAACCTCGCAGGCTATTAAAAAATTAAAAACCGACGGATTTAGAATTTATGCCGTTGAACAGGTCGAAAACAGCCTGCCTCTGATGAAATTTCAGGATGAAGAATGCGACAAAACAGCCCTGGTTTTTGGGCATGAGGTAAAAGGTGTTGATCAGGAAATAGTAAACATGTCCGATGCCTGTCTCGAAATACCTCAATATGGTACAAAACACTCGCTGAACATTTCGGTTTGTGCAGGAATTGTGCTTTGGGAAGTGTACAAGAAATTTGTAAAAAACCAGTAAAATTTCAGTAAAAATCCTTTTTTCCTTTTGGATTGTTAATATTAAATTATATTTGCACGAGTATTTAACAAACATAAAAAAGGTTCAACCTTTAAAAACGAATAAATATTTAATCACATTTTAAAATATCCGCTTATGAAGAGGCATTTTAACCTTCAACTCATTACGATGCTATTAATTATGGCTATGGTTTCAGTAGGCTGTAGCGTAAAGAAAATGGTTAAAAACTATGATCAGGTGAAATACGAAGTCACACCAGAAGTTTTGCAGGTTGATGGTGGTAAAATTAATTTTACAATCAAGGGAACCTATCCACCCAATTATTTTAAGAAAAGGGCAATAGTTGAAATGCAACCTGTTTTTGTTTTCAGCAATGGGAAGGAAAAGACTGAGCTCAAGCCTGTCGTGCACTTGGGCGAGAAACAGCTGAAAAAAATTAATAAACAGAAAGCTGAAAATGTAAAATACCAGCTCAAAGGTCTGGATGAAAAGTATGCAACCGTTGCTAAAAAAGAGGCTGCTGAAAATAGTATTTCATATCTTAAAGGCGGGTCATTTACCATGACCGGACAACTGGATTATGTACCCGGCATGAAAATTTCAGAACTTTTTATGATGGCAAAAGTTTCGGGAAAAAACAAAGTTGTACCGATGGACATCGAATCGACACAGGTACAGATAAATGGCCCGATTGACCTGCCCGACCGTAAGGTTGCTGACGGTTTAATTACTACCGGCATGAGAATTGAAAATGCCAATGACCTGAACGATTTCAGGTGGAAAACCAATGATGAAGGATTGCCGGTTGATTTGAGCGATTACAGTCCGCAAATGCGCAACGTTCTCGAAGCCAACCGCATGATGCTTTCTAACGATATCAGCAACAGGTTATCGCTTAGCGACCTCATTATGGCCGAGCACAACTACGAAAAGCAAACTTTTGTTACCAAAGAGGCAAAAATCTATTTTGCTAAAAATCTCTACGCTTTTAACCTTAATCTTCCTGAAAACAAGAAAAACAACGTTCAGGGACAACTTGATGAGCTGAAGCAGTTTATCGGACAAGGCTGGCCGGTTAAAGAAGTTGTGATTGATGGCTGGGCAAGCCCCGAAGGAGAAGAAGCTTTTAACGATGGACTATCGGAAAACAGAGCTAAAACAGCTAAAAAATATCTGACAGACGAAATCAAAAAGATGTCGAAGAGCAATCCAAAAATTTCATACAAAGATCCTGAAAAAGAACTTGATATGAAATTGACCGCTCATGGTCCCGATTGGAATGGATTTCTGGTAAAAGTGGACAACTCTGATCTCAAGGACAAAAAATCAATAATGAATGTCATTAAATCATCAGGTCAGGACAAAAGAGAGGAAGAAATCAGAAACATGATCCTTATTTATCCAGAAATGGAAAAAGAAATTCTGCCTCCGCTCAGACGTTCAGAAATCATGATAAAATGTGCTGAACCAAAAAAATCGGATGACGAAATAGCCAAATTATCAACCACAAATCCCGAATCGCTTGACGTTAAAGAACTTCTTTATTCGGCAACACTTACCAAAAACCTTAAAACCCAATTGAACATTTACAAATCGGCTACTAAAATTTATCCAAACGACTGGCGTGGTTATAACAATGCTGCCTACACCGACATGAAAATGGGCAACGTAAGTGAAGCCTCAACTATGCTTGAAAAAGCAAAAGGAATTGATCCGGTCAACGGTATCATCCTCAACAACCTGGGTGTGATTGCATCGCTTGAGCAGAATTATGAGAAAGCCGAATCGTATTTCAAAAAGTCGCAGGAGTTGGGTATTTCACAGAACTACAATATGGGCGTGTTGATGATACCCAAGGGCGATTACCAGAAATCACTTGACATGATGAAAGGCAAAGGCTGCGATTACAACGTCGGACTCGCCAATCTGCTTTCAGGAAACACACAAAGTGCTGCCAAAAACCTTGAATGCGCTCCCAAAACTGCTGCTACCTATTATCTGCTTGCTATTGTTGGAGCCCGTACGAGCAACACTGTGATGATGTTAAACAACCTGCAAAAAGCCATCGATAAAAATCCAGCCTACAAAGTAACCGCACGCGAAGACCGCGAATTTATTAAGTACTTTGGAAATGAGGAGTTTAAAAAATTAGTGGAATAACGAAATATTCAAATTTACTCGAAAGCCACTGGTAATTCAGTGGCTTTTTTCGTTATTAACTATTTTAAACATTTTTTTTTCTGGAACAAAAAAAACTTAAAGGTTTTTTCGATTGTTCTATATTTGCAGAAAATTAGTAAAACATTAATATTTCATAAACAAACCAAACAACATGAACCGTAAAACTACAATTTTAAGAATTGCTGCGATGTTTTTGATTGCTGCGATGTTGGTAAGTTGTAATGGCCTGAAAAAAATGGCACAAAATTACCGCTCTATTAACTACAAGGTATCCCCTGAAGTTCTCGAGACCAAAGGCGGAAAAATTAACTTTACTGTTAAAGGAGATGTTCCACCCAGATATTTCAACCGGAAAGCTGTTATTTTTTGCGAACCAGTATTAAAATATGCCGGTGGTGAAATAAAACTTACGCCTTACTTATTAAAAGGTGAAAAAATTGAAGGTGAAGGAACAACAATAAACTATGAAAAAGGAGGATCGTTCAGTTATTCATCAGAAATAGCATACAAACCTGAGCTAAACGCCTCTGAGTTATTTGTTAATTTGATCGCCTTTATGCCAAAACAACCCGTTGCCGCCGGTATGACAGCCGAAGACGCCAAAATGATGCGCAAGGCCATGAATTTTGGTGAAGTTAAGATTGCAGACGGTGTAATTACTACTTCGCTGCGCATCGAAGTTGAAAACGAAGTAAGAAAAACCATTGAAATTGGGGAAGAAACCATAGAGAAAGACGCCAATGGCAACATTAACATGAAGGCATACCAGGGTCAGAGCGACGAAGACCTCGACCTGCTTTTCCTGGCGCCACATGGCTACGAAAAGACATCCATTGTAAGCGAAAGCGTGAACATTTATTTTGCTAAAAATATTTACGCCTACAACCTCGACCTTAAATGGAACAAAAAAGAAAATACCGCTGATAAATTAGTAAAACTTGATGAACTGATCCGCAAAGGATGGTTAATTAAAGACGTTGTTATCAATGGCTGGGCCTCCCCCGAAGGAGAGGAAACTTTTAACGACGGACTTTCGGAAAACCGTGCAAAAACCGCTGCCGGTGTTCTTCACGAAAGATTTGGCAAAATAGCCAAGGAAAAAGATACAAAGGTGACATTCAGAAACCCAAAAGAAGACCTTGACTTTAAAACCGTTGGAAATGGTCCCGACTGGAACAGTTTCCCCGGAATTGTTGAATCATCAACCATCAAGGATAAACGCCCGATTTTGAATGTTGTCAAATCATCCGATCCACTTAAAAGGGAACAGGAAATCCGAAACATGATTGCCATCTATCCCGAACTTGAAGATGCCATTCTGCCTCCTCTCCGTCGTGCCGAAATTGTCGTAAACTGCTTTGAACCAAGAAAAACCGACAGCGAAATCGCCCGTCTCGCCACTTCAAATCCATCTGAATTGACCGAAGCCGAGCTTTTATATGCAGCAACACTTTCCGACGAATGGAATACGCAGTACAAAATTTACTCAGCGGCTGCCACTCAATTTCCCAATAGCTGGAAAGCTTTTAACAACATTGGGTACATGGCTATCAAAATGGGCAAAATTGATGATGCAATAACCAATTTCACAAAAGCAGACAACCTGAATAAAAATAATGGTATGATCATCAACAACCTGGGTGTTGCTTACGCCTGTAAGAAAAACTTTGCAGATGCTGAAAAACACTTCCTGAGTGCAAACAAAATGGGTGTAAATAACAATTACAACCTTGGTTTGATTGATGTTTACAAAGGTGATTTTAAAGGTGCCATGACTAAGTTTTCAGGTATAAAATGCAACTATCACGTGGGTTTGGCTCACCTGATGTCGGGCAATAATTCAGCCGCTGCTTCAAGCCTCGAGTGCGCAAGGAAAAACGGAGCTACCTATTATTTACTTGCAGTAACAGGCGCCCGCACCGGAAACAAGGAAGTTATGCTCAATAATCTAAAGAAATCGATAAAGGCAAACGGAAAATACAAAGCCGAAGCCGCCAAAGACAGAGAGTTTATTAAATATTTCAGTGATCCTGACTTCCAGGCTCTTGTAAAATAAAAAGTAATACCATTCAAAAAAAAACCCGGGGTCAAAACAAACTCCGGGTTTTTTTTATCATTTATTTTACTTTCCTTTCAAACGGATTGTCTTTTGTGGCGTTAAAAGGTGACATTCTGAAGCTGAACCGATAATATTTTGCGGGCAGGGTGTACTGGGGATGGGTTCTGGCCCCCCAGCTATCGTCGCCACCAACACCCATCTGCATGAAATCAACCGTCAGAAAGACCTTATCTTTGGGTTTAATATCATTCATGTGCCTGTAATTTTGTTTTGTCCCCTGGTCGAAGTCACCAATGGGATTATTCAATGCCGAACCTGAAAACAGTGGCTTACCAATAATTATTATTCCATTTCCATCATTACCGGTTATGGTCAACCATCGAAGATCGGTTTTGTATCCATTTTCCTGTGGTCTGACATACGGAAAGTATTGATCGGCTACCTTACTTTCGTAAACATCGATAAATGATGCAGTATTTCTGTCGGAATAGTTTTCCAAAGGCCCTCGCCCATAATATTTCAGGTTATCCAATTGACCTGGCAAAGCAAATTTCACCCCATACCGCGGTAGATCAGGGCGTACAGCGCGCAAATCGATGTACTGAATTTTCATACCTTCTCCTTTTGAAGCCTTGATAAAATTTTCAGCCATTTTCTCAAAATTAAAATACAGTAAAAGGCCTTCTTCATTACCTTTTAGCGGTTTCAAGCTATTTTCTGCAATGGTTTTTTCATCAAGGGCAATATTCCATAACCTGAACTCATCAATTTTTCCTTTAAAAAGCCTTTCACCATCCTGATATCCGCCCAGAAAACTATTTCCCGAAATGTCCATTGCCGGTGAATCAGACAATTCGATGGTTTGAACATGCCCCCCATCAACAAAGAAATCCAGCTTCTTTTCAAATCTATGATAAACCACTGATAACAAGTACCATTGGTTTGTCTGGAATGTAAAGTTGAAGGGTTCGTAATTGACGCCTCCAATAAAAAAATAAAGCGTACCGTCGTATCTGTATTCGAAATGCAACCTGCCCTTGTCCCAATCATTGTTCGACCAAAGTGTGTTTTTCTCAGCAAAAATGGTTGGATAGACCATCATTTCGACCGTACAATCGTCCAACATCACATGGCCAGTGTCGTTCATGGTCAATTCCGAAGGCAAGGCATCAAAATCGATTGCATTTCCAAATCCCTGACGTGAACCTGTCAACACTTCCACATCAGGTTTAGGAAATGTAAGCAATTCGAGATGACTGTCAACATCAACGACTCCTTGACTGTTAATACGATAATCGATGTAATTGACTGCGTTTACCGATGGCAAATAAAACCGGGTTTTCACAGTTGCATTGTTATCATCAATCCGGTAAACCGAAATACTTTCGATGGCAGGCATTTCAGACGCCTTTTTCCAGGCTACACAGCGTTTGTCCATCCCATTGCCAAAATCATTGTCGGTGGGAGCTCTCCAGAAGTTGCCCGAAATTCCATCATCCAGCAACGACAATCCGTCGCTTATCCACGACTGCATTTTCCCATCGGCTTTGTTAAATGTTATGTTGAAATCGCTGCCCGAAAGTTGAATAATCTGTTCGTTGTCCAGAATGTTTAGCTTGCCTGTACTAACCTCAGCAGTTTTTACAGGTGGTTCGTAATTGGGTATTTCGATCTGTTCTGATGCAACAACAAAATTGTTTGGTAAGGCAAGCGACTCTGAAGTTGTAACAACCTCAAAATGAATATAATATTCCCTACCTGACTCAATAATAAGCTGTGAAAGGTCAACACCTACAGTTTTACTCTGATGGGGTGCAACATCAGAATTTCCTATAACTCCTTCAAGCAAGGTTTGTCCTTCGCACCTGATTTTCCAACGGATATCAAACAGATTAAGGTTTGTAAAATCGTAATTATTAAAAATATGGAACATTCCAGTTAAGGGATCAATGGGTTTGCATTTTACATATTGATAAACTTTTTTAATCTCTGCGAGTGCGGGGTGTGGGGTTCGATCGGCCGAAACCAGGCCGTTACAGCAGAAATTACCATCACTTGGTGTCCCCGGAGGACCATAATCGCCACCATAGGCGTAAAAGATATCACCGTTTTCATCAAATTTAAGAAAACTTTGGTCAACCCAATCCCAAACACAGGCGCCCTGCAGTTGGTCATATTTTTCAATTACATCCCAGTAATCCTGAAGGTTTCCGTTGCTATTGCCCATTGCATGGGTATATTCACACATTATCAGCGGTTTATCCTGTTTTTGCTTTGCATAATTTTCGATGTGCTCGATGGAGGCATACATTGGGCAGTAAATGTCGGTATTTGGACCACCAAGAGCACGTTCGTAATGCACCGGTCGGGACCGGTCACGGTTTTTTATCCATTGGTAGCATGACGTAAAATTCACACCGTCACCGGCTTCATTCCCGAGCGACCAGATGATAACCGATGGATGGTTTTTATCACGTTCGAGCATATTTTTTACCCTTTGAACATGTGCATCCATCCATGCCGGATCTTTGGCGAGGCTTTTTTCGCCATAGCCCATTCCATGCGATTCGATGTTGGCTTCATCAATCAGGTAAAGACCGTATTTGTCGCACAGATCATACCACCTCGGATCATTAGGATAATGGCAGGTTCGCACGGTATTGATGTTGTTGCGCTTCATTAGCAAAATGTCCCTCACCATCGATTCCTCTGAAATTACATGGCCATTAATGGGATCGTGTTCATGCCTGTTTACACCTTTAATTAGTATGGGCACACCATTTACGAGAAGCTGACCGTTTTTAATTTCGGAAGTTCTGAAACCCACATTGGATGAAACACTTTGCAGCATATTTCCCTTATTATCCTTCAGGGAAATGATCAGTTTGTACAGTTCAGGACTTTCGGCTGACCATTTTCGGGGATTTTTAATAAAATAATTAAAATTCAATGTTTTTGGCAGTTGATCTTTCAGTTTAATTTCGCGTGTTTCCTGCCAGATTAACGATTCCGTTGAGGTTCCTAACAACTGCACTGTAAGGTCAATTTTTCCTGCATTGACCATTCCCTGGTTTTTCAGATCAACCGTCACATCGAGTTGCCCATCGCGATATTGGTTCACCAGTGATGCCTTTGCAAAATAATCGCTGATGTAAGTTTGTGGTACCGAATACAAAAACACATCTCGTTCGATGCCCGAAATTCTCCAGAAATCCTGACATTCGAGGTAAGCTCCATCGCTCCAGCGGTAAATCTGTATGGCAAGTTTATTTTCGCCGGGTTTCAGGTAAGGGCTTATGTTGAACTCAGCCGGTGTTTTGCTGTCTTCGCTGTAACCCACCTCCACACCATTAATCCACACATACATAGCTGATTTAACACCACCGAAATGAAGGAAAACCACCCTGCTGTTCCAGGTTTCAGGAATGGTAAAAGTAGTGATGTACGAACCGGTCGGGTTGAAGTCATGCGGAATAGAAGGCGGCTGTGGGTCGGTGGTCCATTCGTATGGCTGATTTACATAAATGGGAATTCCATAGCCCTGCAATTCCCAGTTCGCCGGAACAGGAAAGTCAGACCATGTACTGTAATCATAATCGGGTTTGTAAAAACCCTGTGGCCTGTCATCAATCCTTTCAACCCACCGGAATTTCCATTTTCCGTTAAGGGAAAGAAAATACGGGGATTTTTCCCACTTATTATTAAAAGCCTGATCTATAGATGAATACGGTATCGAAAAAACATGTGGTTCCACTTTATTCCTGCCGAAAACTGCCGGATTTTCGATGTCCTGAAAAATATCTCTTTCCTGTGCCCTTGTCAAAACAAAGGTTGATGTAATCATTAACAAGCTTAAAATTGTGTATCTGATATTCATGGCAACTGTGTTTAAAATTCATTACTCATTCCAAAGTCAGCTTTCCTTTTCACCCATCTTCCCCTTGTGAAATCAGGGAAATCCTGAGGTTCGCCTCCATTGGCAATCGACATTTCTGATAGCGGGGTTATCACACTCCAGGCTGCAGCATCATAAACGTCCAATGGTGGCTGTATTTTTCGTTTAACGGATTCAACGAAGGCATTGAGCACAAAGAAATCCATTCCCCCGTGTCCGGAACCTTCGGCTTTGTCAGCATATCTTCTCCATAAAGGATGGTCATATTTTTCGAGATAGCTGGCTGAAGGTTCCCACCGGTGAGGCTGGCTGACACCTTCGATGTAAATCTGGTTACCATCGTTCATCCAGATCCCCTTTGTTCCCTGAACCCTGAAACCAAGTGAATACGGACGTGGCAAACTTGTGTCGTGAATGATGATGATTGATTCGCCATTGGCTGTTGTTATGGTTGAAGTGATGACATCACCCAGTTTCCACTCCAACCTGGCGTTGGGATGGTCTTCACCTGCGTTTTTAACGATGTAATCCTTCAATCCACGTGCTTTTGTTGCGGTGGATGTCATCGAAACAAAACGGTTTCCACGGTTGATGTCCAAGTAGTTGGCAATGGGACCTATACCATGTGTGGGATAAACATCGCCATTTCGTTTTAAATAGTGTTCAGTGCGCCACTTTGCTTCTGAGTAGGCTTTTTCACCAAATTCATAACCTCCGCCATAGGGTTGGGTTCCATTGTTGAAAAGAACTTCGCGCAAATCGTGTTCGTAGCCGCACTGGCAATGAATCAGCTCGCCAAACATTCCTTGTTTCACCATGTTGAGGATGGCCATCACATCGCGGCGGTAGCAAACATTCTCGAGAATCATCAGTGGTGATCCTGTTGATTCAGAAGTATTTACCAAATCCCAGCAATCTTCGATGGTATTGGCTGCCGAAACCTCCAGCCCTGCATATTTTCCCGATTTCATCGTATCGAGCGCCATAATCGGATGCCAAAGCCAGGGCGTCGAAATAATGACTCCTTCGATGTCGTTCCTATCGAGCAGTTTGCGATAAGCAAAATCGCTACCCGTGTAAATTTCCGGCTTTTTGATTCCTGCGTTCTCGCACATTTTTACCGAATCAGCCAACATTTTTTCATCAACATCGCATATAGCGGGGATTGTAACATCATCGCGCTGAAGCAGGTTAAAGAGGTGGTTTTGCCCCCGTAGTCCAACACCTATCAATGCAATGCGGACCTTTTCGGTAAAAAGTGGTTTCGCAAAATTAACTTTCGGTAAAAAGGCCAGTCCCATCCCGGCCATTGCTGAGGTTTTCAGAAAATTTCGTCTTGTAAATTCTTTTTCCATAGCTAATGTATTAATTATGAATTATTTTCGCCATCATCATCACTTAACAGGACTTTTTAATATCCTCGAAAATATTTTCCATTACCAGGGCCAGGGCTCCATACAAAACCGATCCTTCACCAAAATCTGAGGTGAGTATAGTTGTATCACTTTTTATTTGAAAAATGGTATATTTATTCAAGGTGTTCTGGATAGGATCGATAATAAAGTTTTTGGCAGCAGCAATCTCACCGCCTAAGATAATTGCTTCAGGATTAAAAAGATGAATCAACGATGCCAACCCTTTACCCAGGTATTCACCAATTTGCGACAAGGCGTCAATTGAACACTGGTCACCCTGACGGGCAGCTTCAACAATGAAGGCTGGAGTAATTTTATCAGCATCATTTTGAACAAGTTGCATAATTTTGGTTGATTTCCCGGCTTCAATTCCTTCTTTTACAATCCGTACAAGTGCATCGCCCGATGCCATTGTTTCGAGACAACCCTTTTTACCACAAATACAAAGGGGGCCATCTTCGGCAAGTTTAAGGTGCCCAAACTCACCAGCAAAACCTGAATTTCCCTGATAAAGTCTTCCGTTCAGGATCATCCCAAGCCCGATTCCAGAACCAATATTAACAGAAAGCACATGATTTCTTCCCCTTGCAAGCCCAAAGGCATATTCGCCTAATGCCATGATCCGTGCATCATTGTCGAGAAATACAGGTTTATCCAACTTTTCTTCCAGGATTTGCTTCACCGATTTTTCACCAAAATTCAAGTATGAATAGCTCATTCCTGCTGCAGGATTTATTAAACCCGTAAGACCAATACCAACGCCGAGAACCTTTGTAAATTCAGCGCCTGTTTCAGCAATCATCCTTTGGATAAAGGCAGCAATTTTGTCCAAAAAATCATAAGAGTTTGTCATGTGATCGTGAAGGTGAAAAACCTGACCAATCATTTGGTTCTTAAAATTGAATACAGCACCCTGCGTTGATTTGTGACCAATATTCATCCCTACAACAAACCTTCCTTCAGGCTTCAAACCATACAAAAGCGGACGCCTGCCACCAATAGACTGACCCGCACCTTCTTCCCTAACCAGTTGGTTAGCAATCAGTTCGTTCAGTATTTTCTGAACCGACGGCGAACTCATGTTGGTAAGTTTACAAATTTCAGGATTGGAGATTATCCCCCTTTGATAAAGGTGATAAAGGATGCTCTTTTTTTGGAAATACTTTTTTATGGTTAGATTAGAAAGTGTTACGTCTTTTCCATTTTGCTGAAATACAGGATCATAAAACATAATCTGTGCATTAAACTTTTAAAATACCTTGCTCCAAATTTTAACTTTGTAAAAGTAGGAAACCTTTTAAAATAATTTTAAAAAGTAGGAATTATTTTCCAAACGGGGCCGACATCGAAGAAGTTGGTTCTTTATTAACATTTAAAACCTTACTAAACAATATGTTAGATATTTCCTTAAAGTTCTCGTTTTAGATGTTGGCTAAATTTGGCAAATTAATTCAAGTATCTTTGCAATCAGTTCAAAAATGCAGAAGAGAAGATGAGGGTAGTAAGCGTTAATATTTCACTGGAAAAGGGAACAATTAAAACTCCGGTTCCTGAAATTGTAATTGACGAATTGGGGGTAAAAGGGGACGCTCATGCGGGCGACTGGCACCGGCAGGTTAGCTTGCTTGCAAAAGAAAGCATCGAAAAATGGAGCAGCCTGGCCGGACGTGAGGTAGGTTATGGCGAATTTGCCGAAAATATCACCACCGAAGGAATTATTTTGTATGAAACAAGCCCGGGTGACAGGCTGGTAATCGGAAATGTTGAGCTCGAAGTAACCCAGATAGGAAAAAAGTGTCACGGGACGGGTTGCGCAATTTTTAAGGAAGTGGGCAATTGTGTGATGCCGAAAGAAGGGATTTTTGCAAAAGTAATCACAGGCGGGAAGGTGAGAGCAGGGGATGAAATCATGTTGGTAAAAAGGTAAATGATTTAAATTTAAGAATTTAGAGTTTAGAATACTGAATATCGAATCTTGAATATTGAATGTTGAAAAATGGAAACAATTGAAGTGTTGTCGGTTAACAGGGCTGCGGAACGGGGAAGGAAATTTGCGGTGGATAAATTGGTTTTTGACATGAGCGGTGTTGCAGGCGATGCTCACGCAGGAACTGAGCGGCCTGTGAGTTTGTTTAACCAGGCTGAGGCTGAAAGATTTTACGAAATAACCGGGGCAAAACCCCTGGATTTTGGCCAGTTTGCCGAAAATATTACTTTCCGGACAAAAAGTGAACTGAAATGCCGGATTTTCGACAGGTTTGTGAAAGATGACCTTATTCTTGAAGCGATACAATTGGGGAAGCCTTTTCACGACAGATTCCGTGAACCCGGAAATTACGTGATGCCCCGGGAAGGGATTTTTTGCAGGGTAATAAAAGGAGGAACATTGAAAGCCGGCGATGAAATGCAATTTCACCCTAAAATTTTCAAAGCCCGCATCATTACACTCAGCGACCGTGCCAGCCAGGGTATTTACGAGGACAAAAGCGGTCCTGCTGCAAATGAGGAACTTACACGGTTTTTCAACAAAATCGACTGGCAATTCGCAGCCGAAAATATCATTATTCCGGATGATGAATCAGCCTTGTCAGCCTTATTTGATGACTCCCTCAAAAAAAACTACGATATGATTATCACCACCGGCGGCACCGGCATTGGTCCCCGTGACATCACCCCCGACGTGATGAAACATTTCATCAAAAAAGAAATTCCGGGAATCATGGAAATGATTCGCTGGAAATTCGGCATCGAAAAACCCGCCGCCCTCATAAGCCGCGCCATTGCTGGCGTACACGGCAAAACCCTGATGTTTGCCCTGCCTGGTTCAGTGCGGGCAGTAAAAGAATACCTGGGTGAGATAAACAAGCACCTCGAACACCTCTTTTATATGGTGGAAGGGGTGGA
>CALFEP010000157.1 GCA_937950125.1 uncultured Bacteroidota bacterium | reverse complement strand
TAGTAATAAATACCAACCAAAAACAAGAAATTACAACAAATGACGCGAAGCAAATAACGGCGAAGCCAAATAACGCGAAGCAAATGACGGCAAAGCCAAATGACGCGAAGCAAATGACGCGAAGCGAATAACAACCAAATTCTTAATCTAAAATAAATTCAACTATGGAACCAAAGGACGCTATTCTTCAAACACTTATCAATTCGGATGCTCCATTAAAAGGCGGTGAAATTGCAGAGAAATCAGGAGTTGATAAAAAACTGGTAGACAAGTTCATTAAGGTGTTGGTAACTGAAGGGAAAATTCATTCTCCGAAACGATGCTTTTATGCAGCAAAATAAAAAGGGAGCCACATGGCTCCTTTTTTTTACAAAGTTTTCTGGTAATAAACCATATCCAGTATCCTCGATAACTCCAGCGCTTTGAAAGGTTTACTGATGTATTCGTCCATCCCGGCATCGAGGCAGCGTTGCCGGTCTTCTTTCATGGCATTGGCTGTCATGGCGATAATTTTAACCTTCTTTTCAAATCGCTGTTGCTTCTCATATTCCCTGATCAGTCTGGTGGCTTCAAGGCCGTCCATCACGGGCATTTGAACATCCATCAAAATAACGTCATACCGGTTGATACGGTGCAGATCGCGGGCAATCTTGCCATTGTCGGCAATTTCGATGCGGCATCCCATTTTTTTCAATGTTGCGATGGCCACTTTTTGATTAACCAGATTATCCTCGGCAACAAGCACGTACAATTTATTCAGGTTGCCATTCTGCCCCGGAGCGCTGTATTCAAGGTCGTAGGGTGGTTCTTTTCCGATGTCAAACACACAGGTGAACCAGAAGGTAGATCCAACATTTTCAGTGCTTTCAAAACCAATTTCACCCTTCATGAGTTCAACCAGTTTTTTCGAAATCGACAATCCCAGGCCGGTACCACCATAAAGCCGCGTGGTAGCCGGATCGGCCTGCATGTATTCGGCAAATATTTTCTCTTTTGAATTTTCAGGAATCCCAATGCCTGTATCGGATACTTTTATTAAATATTTGCGCTGCTTTTCCCCGCTTTCAATGGTTTCCACATCTATGGTAACACTTCCTTGCCGTGTAAATTTAATTGCATTATTCAGCAGGTTAATAATGATTTGTTTAAACCTGATTGGGTCGCCTTTGGCATACAATGGTACCGATTCATGAATATTTCCCTTGAATGCTATTCCTTTTTCTTCGGCTTTGGCCCGAAGTAGTTTAACAGTTTCGTAAATAACGTTGTGAAGATTAAAATCAATGGATTCGAGGGTAATTTGTCCAGCTTCAATTTTCGAAATATCGAGAATATCGTTGATAATGGTTAACAGGTTGTTGGCTGAATAGTCGATGATGTCCACATAATCGCGTTGGGTTTCGTCAAGTTCGGTACCTTTAAGCAGCCCTGCGGTGGCAATTATGCCGTTCATCGGGGTTCGGATTTCGTGACTCATGCTTGCCAAAAATTCGCTTTTTGTGCGGGTGCTGTCCTCGGCAATTTCTTTTGCTCTACGCAATTCCTCCTCCAGTTTTTGCCGCTCACCAATCTCTTTGTACAGGCGCATATTATTTTTCATGCATTCTTCCTGTGTAACCTTTAGTTTAAGGTGAACGTTGGCGCGTGCAATCACCTCCGACATATTGAATGGTTTGGTAATGTAATCAACACCACCAACATCAAAGGCTTTAACCTTATTGGTTGGATTGGAAAGCGCACTAACGAAAATGATGGGAACATCTTTCGACTTTTCACTTTCTTTGATTTTTTCACACACCTCAAAACCGTTCATGTCAGGCATCATAATATCGAGAAAAACCAAATCGGGAACTTGTTTCTCAAGAAAATCGAGCGCCTCCTGTCCGTTGGTGGCAAGTGCAATTTTAAAGCCTTTGGCGCTTAATATGTTACCAAGAACCTGAAGATTGTTGGCGTTATCGTCAACTATCAGGATCAATGAATCATTGGCAATGCTCATCTTTTTTTAAACCCCTTTTTAATAAGTTTTCAAATGTAGCAACTATTTTTTAAACACACCATTCACGTCCAGAAAAATTACGAAAACAAAGTCGGGGACATTAATTTTTATACTTTTGCCAACGTATTGGTGAACGAAATTCCTTCACCGGAATAGCGTGATAATAGGGAATCGGGTGAAAATCCCGGACAGTACCCGCTGCTGTAAGCTCTTTTAAATACTTCCTGGTAACCTCATGCCACTGTTTTTACATCCGGCTTTTGCGGATAGAATGGGAAGGCCACCTGGAAGTGAGTAAGTCAGAAGACCTGCCAATGCAAACAAAATTATCGAAGCTTTCGGGATAAAAGCAGGGATTAAATCTGAAATTCATTTTTATTCCTTTTTTTTCCGGGTGGTTTCAGGAAGTTCTTTTAGTAACTTTTTTCAATTCAATAACCGGGAATAGTTATGGAAAAAATGATTCGTTTTGTTTATGCATTTTCTCTGTTTATCTTTTTTCAAGGGTATTTAAATGCCCAAATCATTACCAACCGGGTAATTGTGGCCAATGGTGGCGCTTATGCTGATCCGGATGATTTTGTAACACTATCAGCATTTGATCCCAATAGTGGAATAACCGAAACACTTGCTTCAATTTTTACACAAAGTGTTCAGGGACTGTTTGTTCACGATGGTTTTGCCTTCGTCGCAGCACAGGATTCTTTGGCAAAAATTAATATCGATGAGGGTACCATCGAGGCCATCATTGCATTGCCGGGGGTTAACAAACTTACTGTTTACCAGGACAAACTGCTGGTGAGCCGCCAATATCCGGTTACTTCTGATTTTGTTCAAATCCGCAGCCTTCATGATCTATCATTGATCGCATCATTTCCCGAGATTTCGGATGAATCGTGGGAAATACTGGTTGCCGGCGACACTGCTTATGTTTCTGTTGCAGGTGGTTGGGCGGCTACCACCGGGAAAATGGCTGTTTTGGACGTTAACACCAACACTTTTATCAGGGAGATAAATTTTGGAGAAACCGCAATGGGTATAGGCGCTTCTTTTTTGGAGGAGAATAACATCCTTTTCGTTTGCAAAACTCCCTGGGGCGGTTCTTCGGGGACTATTATCAAGTACAACATTCTGACCTGTGGGTACGAACAAACACAATTACCCCTGGTTTTTGGCGATGCAGCCGGTATCCTAAGCGGAAAATTGTTTCTTGTTATCAATCAGGGGATTGGAATGATTGATACAGAAACGCTAACGGTAATAAACGCCAATTTGATCACAAATCCTTTTTCAAATCTTGAAATTACCGGTTTGACAATAGACGTGGTTCAGGGGAAAATTTATGTGAATTATTCATGGTGGATCGAACCGCAGGGCACAGGCATAATTTACGACCTCGATGGTGTTGAATTAGGTAATTATGAAGTTGGAATTTCAGCCGAAGAAGTTGCAATTGATTATCGTTTTTTTATGGGCAATGATTTATTGAATAAGATAGAAAATGCTGTTTATCCGAATCCCTGCAGCGATTTTCTTTTTATTGGCCATTTACCCGAAAACGCTGGCCTCCAAATGTTTGATATTTATGGAAACCTGACCAATGAACTCGTATCAGATGGAAATCCTGCATTTTCGATGGATGTGAGGAATTTTAGCCCTGGGGTTTATTTCTTAAAAATTTTCGAAAACAACCCCGGGTACGAATCAGAGAAGGTTATTCACTCCAAAAAAATTATAATTACAAGATGAATCTGCCTGATTGTAAATTGGTGATATTGGTGTTGTTTGTTTCACTGAAGTCAGTACTGGTACAAGCCCAGTTTCCCGGGGCTGCCGGGCATGAAGGAACCACCGCCATACACACCGACAGCTGCATTTTTGTTGGTTGGGCCTCGGGTTGTGCCATTGAGCGAGGGTTTTTGAATATTCAGGAACCGGAACTTGGACTGGCTACGTTTGGAGATGAAAATGCGGCGCTTGGCAAAGCCGAAGGGAATTCGGTAAATGTTGTCAGCCTGGGCGATGGTGGAATTGCTACACTTACTTTCCCAATGGAAATTGTTGACCGCGAAGGTTGGGATTTTGCCGTTTTCGAAAACAGCCTCAACGATACCTTTCTCGAACTGGCTTTCGTTGAAGTCAGTTCCGATGGCGTACGTTTTTTCAGGTTTCCTTCTACTTCACTCACCGATACCGGAGTACAGGTTGCAACCTTTGGCGAGGTAAACTGTACATCGATAAACAACCTTGCCGGAAAATACCGTCAGGGCTATGGAACTCCTTTTGATCTGGCCGCATTGTCAGGCAATCCTGGTCTTGATATTCAGCATATTACTCATGTAAAAATTGTTGATGTGGTAGGCTGTGTTGATGACGATTTTGCAACTTTCGATGCGCAGGGAAACAAAATAAATGATCCCTGGCCAACACCATTCAACTCAGGCGGTTTTGACCTTGATGCGGTAGGGGTGATTCATTCATCAGGGGCTGGAATCGAAAATAGGGCGCTGATCGCAGAAATATTTCCCAATCCGTGTAATGATTTTATCACTATTTCTACTGATTGTCAAGATCAATCCTTGTTTGAATTATCAGATTTGACAGGTAATCTGATTTTTCGATTGGAAATAGCGAACGGCCAGCGAATTGGAATTTCTGATCTTTTTCCAGGATTTTACATCGGGAAAATTTCAGGAAACGGAAAGGTTATCGCAGTTAAATTGCTTAAAACAGATTTTTAACACCATTTATCCATCATCAGACAGATTATTGTTACCGGGTTGTTGTTTTGTTTCGTGAATCTTCAGGTCGCGGTCGCCCAGATGATTTTTGATACACTGGATCTTTCTCCTGTTGAGGTCTTCAGTAAAACACCGGAAAAATCATGGGGATTTAAGGTTACCGAGATTGACACCATTGCATTGTCCAACCATGCCACCCAAAGTATGGCAGAACTGCTGGCTACAGCTACGCCTTTTTTTGTAAAAAATTATGGTCCCGGCAACCTGGCCACAACCTCACTGCGCGGGGCATCAGCCTCACACACGCAGGTACTCTGGAACGGAATTAACGTCAATTCGCCAATGCCCGGACAGGTTGACTTTTCGCAAATCCCGGTTTTTTTCACCGACAACATCCGGATTTATTTCGGAGGCGCATCGTTGCAACATAACTCGGGCGGATTGGGCGGTAATGTGGAAATGTTAAATATTGCCGACTGGAATAATTCCCTTCATGCCGAAATTTTGCAGGAAACAGGATCGTTCGATACCTATAAAACCTACGTTTCGGCAAAAGCCGGAAACCTGAAGTTTCAGTCGGCAACACGTGCTTTTTGCTCTCGTTCCGAAAACGATTTTTCTTACCTGAACAATGCCGCCGACCGGGAGAGCCCACCGGTAGAATACCGCCGGAATGCAGCCTGGAAACAGCAAGGAGTCCTTCAGGAAATTTTCTTTAAACCTTCGGCAAAAACAATTCTTTCCGCCAGAATCTGGGCACAACACAACCATCGTGAAATTCCTGCAAATATTCAGGTGATGGTTCCTGATGAAAACGAAAATCTGACTGAAAAACTGGTCAGGAGCCAGCTATCCGCTGAGCATTTTCTGAAAAAATCAAAGTTCCTGATTCAGAGCAGTTATGCTTTCAGCCGGATGAATTATCAAAATATCATCTCGGAAATTGATGATGAAAATACAGTGAAATCATGGTTAAATGCCTTGAAGTATGAAAATTATTACTTTGAAAGGCTGTCGGTTTTGACAGGTATCAATTTCAATTTTCATGCGGTAAATTCCGAAAATTACCTTGCGGAACGAACCCGTCAGGAAGTATCGGCCTTTGTTGGATTGAATTATCAGCTGGGTTCTGGAATTTTTATGAATGTCAGCCTAAGACAGGAGGTGGTTGATAAAAAAAATGCGCCATTTGCAGCCTCTGTTGGGGTGAAAGCCAGGTTGACAAAAAAAGCTCCTGTTTACCTTAAAGCAAACATAACAAGGAACTTCCACTCACCTACGCTGAATGATCTTTACTGGTTACCCGGCGGAAATCCTGATTTAAAATTTGAAAAAGGCTTAAACTCAGAACTGGGCTTTTCATTTATAAAAGACCATGAAAAACTGACCCTTAGCTCCGAAATTACCTGCTTTTTTGCAGATATCGACAACTGGATAATGTGGCAGCCCGACAGCATTTTTAGTTACTGGACGCCGGTGAACCTGAAAAATGTGATTTCGAAAGGCATCGAGGCAGGTCTGAAAATTGAGTTGAAGCTTAAGCAGGTGAGGTTGAATTATTCGGTGAATTATTCGTTTACGCAGGCAACAAACAAAAAGGGCGTTTCGGTTAACGATCAATCCATTGGCAAACAATTGATTTATGTTCCCGCGCATGCAGCAAACCAAAATATCCTGATCGTTTTCAGGCAGTTCACACTGAATTATGCCTGTACATTTACGGGTAAACGTTTCACTTCCTCAGATAATTTGAGGTATTTGCCCTCTTTTGTGCTTCACGATTTATCGGCATCAAAAGCACTCACTTTTGGAAAATCTACGCTTACGCTGAAACTGGCTGTCAACAATCTGTTCGACAAGAGTTACCAGGTTATTGCCTGGCAACCGATGCCTGGCAGATATTTCAGCTTTGCATTGAAATTCAGTTATTTAAAATAAACCAATTGTTTCGGCTGAATAAAACCCAGGAACGGATAAAAGTAATATTTGACAGAAAAAACATGAACAGGACAAGAACACAACACCATAAAACCAACAGGGTAAATGTTTATGCAATGACACCCCTGATGTTGATATTCAGTTTGTTGATGATTTTGTCCTGCAACAAAAATGATGATTTTGGTGAGGTCAATTCGGGGAGTTCACAGTATATTGATGGTAATGGCGTTTTTATCATCAATGAAGGAAATTATGGACAAGGCAATGGCTCACTGTCTTTTCTGAACCTCGACAGCATGAAAATTGGGAATGATATTTTCAGCCAGGCCAACAGTCGCCCGGTTGGCGATGTGCCCTTTTCGATGCAGATTGTTGGAAAAAATGCCTGGATAGTGGTGAACAACTCTGCCAGGATCGAGGTTGTGAATCTGGAAAACATGAAATCGGTGGCCACTATTCCCGTTGAAGGTTCACCGCGCTTTGCCATTAAGGTACAGCCCAATAAATTGTATATCAGTAATTTTTCGTTAAACCGGATTTTCGTTGCCGATATTCAAAACCAACGCATTACCGGTGAAATACCATTGACCGGTTCAACCGAACAAATGGTGCTTGCTACTGGAAAGGTTTTTGCAGCTTTCTGGTCGAATTATCATTTTCCGATCCTAAACAACAACCGGATTTTTGTGATTGATCCAGAAAACGACCAATTTATCGATTCAGTAATAGTTGGAAAAGAACCCAACTCGATGGTCGTGGATAAAAACGGAAAGCTTTGGGTTTTGTGCAGCGGTGGATTTCTGAACGATGAGTTGCCCTCGCTTTGGCGCATAAATCCTGATGAACCGGAGGTTGAGTTTACATTACAGTTTCCAGAAATCAATTCCTCTCCAACTTCTTTATGCATCAACGGAACGGGCGACACCTTGTTTTTTCTTAACCAGGGCATTTTCAAAATGGCCATTTCCGATTCTCAGTTACCTCTCTTTTCATTGATTCCCGAAAATGAACATCTTTTTTACAGCCTTGCCGTGCATCCCGTAACATCCACCATTTTTGCCACCGATGCCATTGATTATCAGCAGCGTGGTATTGTTTTAAGGTACATAACAAACGGAACTTTTACCGACTCTTTCAGAGCCGGAATTATACCGGGTTTTATGATGTTTTCAAAAAATGAAGATTGAAAATTGTTAAACTTAATTAAATCACTTAAATCGCACTTTTAATTTATTAATTTTGCGCCCAACAAATTATAAATCAACTACAATGGAAAAATTTGCAGATGTAACGTTTCTCGAAAATATGGCTTTTGAGGTTGAAGTAAACAACCATAAGTTTATTGTTGATGCTGACGAAAAAGTAGGTGGAGCCAATCGTGGACCGAGGCCGAAACCTTTGATTTTGGCTGGTTTGGGCGGATGCACAGGCATGGATGTTATCTCCATTCTCCGCAAAATGCGTGTCGAACCCGAGTATTTCAATGTTTCGGTTTCAGCCGAAACCACCGATGAACACCCAAAATATTACAACAAAATTCACCTAACTTACGAGTTTCGTGGAAAAGACCTCCCCATGGACAAGCTCGAAAAAGCAATAAACCTCTCGCAGGAAAGGTATTGTGGGGTGTCGGCCATGCTCACCAAAGCCGCTGAGCTTACGCACGAAATAAGAATTCTTGATTAAAATATTCAGGTTGACAAAACTGACAGCCGGGTTCATCAAATCCGGCTGTTTCTGTTTATGACGGTTTCCAGCTATGCAGCCCTTTCGTTTCCTGCAGGGCGTTTCACAAAATTAGTTCTTCAATTTAGGTATCGTTGAACATTAAACCTGAAGTTTGAACTTTGAATCTCGAATCCTGAACAATTCAACGCTTCAACACTTCAATCAATTCACTAAGTATCATCGAAGTAGCGCCCCAGATAACCTTTTCATTTACATAAAAACACGGAACTTTCAGCCTGAAATCCCGGATCATGATTTCGCGCTCCTGGCGGGTATTTCCATTCATGAGTACGCTCATTTTTACACCAAAAACTTCGGATACTTCGCTTGGATCGACTGAAAAATCGGGCTTTGCAGAAATAAAACCCACAAAAGGCTGAACCAGAAAGTTGCTGGGTGGAATGTAAAGTTGTGTCAGACGACCTATAATCTTAATTTTTTCAGGCGGAACGCCAATTTCTTCAAAAGTCTCACGCAGGGCGGTATCAGCAGGATGATGATCACAATTTTCACGTGCTCCTCCCGGAAAAGCTATTTGGCCGCTGTGCACACCGTCGTAAACATTTCGTTGGATAAATACAAGACTGGCCTGGTCATTTTCGGGGAAAAAAAGCAAAAGGACACTACTTTGCCTGGCAGCATCCTCGTCCCGTAAAGGCGGATACTTGCGGCGCGATGACGGCTCAAGCAGTAGTTGAGCCATTTCGCCCGGAAGGGGCTGTTTGAGCCTTTTTTCAAGGTCAGCAACAAACGTGAAAAAGTGCTTCATAATCTTCGCGGGCAAAAATAGCAAATACAGCGCTTTCACTCCTTACCAGGATGTAAAATGCATGTTGGTTTGCAGTTATAATCATCGAAAAGGAATAAAACTTATTTTTGCTATCACACAAAAAATACCTAATATTGTCCGGTAAAAATTTCTTTTATGGTAAAGGAAAAATCACAATCGTTTGATCAGCAGCAGGAACAACTTGTTGATGAACACCAGCTTATACTGTACAACGACGATTTCAACACATTCGATTTTGTTATCGAAACCCTGATTGATGTTTGCGGACATGACCCGATAAAAGCTGAACAATGCACCCTGATTGTTCATTACAACGGCAAGTGCCCGGTAAAATCCGGTGACATTATCGAATTGGCGCCAATTGGAAAAGAAATGACAGATAGAGGATTAACCGTATCCATAAATTAAAAAGCGAATTGCCTATGTCGTGGTCAATTATCTTGATTTTAATATCAGCCGGTTTGTTGTTTTTATTGTTGGAAATGTTAGTCATTCCTGGCACCACTGTAGTAGGTGTCATCGGCTTTATATTAATTGCCATCGGAATCTGGCAGGGGTATGCTTCGCACGGAACCCCTGAAGGACATTATTTGTTGGCAGGAACCATTTTTTTTACAGTATTGCTGATAGCCATGTCGTTGCGGTCCAAAACCTGGAACCGAGTGATGCTGCACACCGAGGTTGATGGAAAAGCCAACCTGATAGACCAAAATGCAGTGAAGGCCGGCGACACAGGAAAGGCAGTTTCACGGCTTGTTCCCATGGGCAAAGCCCTCATCAACAACGAGTATTACGAGGTTAGCACAACAGGTGAATTCATTGATCAGGGCACCGAAATCATCATTGAAAGAATAGAAAACAATAAAATTTTTGTAAAATCAACCAACTAATTTTTTATGGAAACAAATGCTTTCGTAATTATTGCCATTGGAGTGGCATCATTGTTTGGACTTTGGGTAATATTTTATTTTGTGCCAGTAGGATTGTGGTTCTCGGCACTTGTGTCGGGGGTAAGGATTTCGCTCCTTCAGCTGGTGCTGATGCGTTGGAGGAAAATTCCACCAGCCATCATCGTCAATAGCCTCATTGCAGCCACCAAAGCCGGATTAAAACTCAACCGCAACGAACTGGAAGCCCATTTCCTTGCCGGCGGACGTGTAAAATCGGTTATCAATGCCCTGATCTCGGCTGACAAGGCCAACATGAATCTTGATTTTAAATTGGCTACAGCCATCGACCTTGCCGGTCGTGATGTGTTTGAAGCTGTTCAGATGTCGGTAAATCCAAAAGTTATCAACACGCCTCCGGTAGCCGCCGTTGCAAAAGACGGGATTCAGCTGATTGCCAAAGCGCGTGTTACCGTGAGGGCAAGTATCCGCCAACTGGTGGGTGGCGCCGGCGAAGAAACCGTTATTGCCAGGGTTGGCGAAGGTGTGGTTTCTGCTATTGGTTCTGCCGATTCGCACAAATCAGTGTTGGAAAATCCGGATTCTATTTCGAGGGTAGTGCTGGAAAAGGGACTCGATTCGGGAACTGCCTTTGAAATCCTTTCGATTGATATTGCTGATATTGATGTTGGTAAAAACATTGGTGCTGTGCTCCAGATGGATCAGGCCAATGCCGATAAAAACATTGCTCAGGCAAAAGCTGAGGAACGACGTGCAATGGCAGTAGCTGTTGAGCAGGAAATGAAAGCCAAAGCACAGGAAGCCCGCGCCAACGTTATTCAGGCCGAAGCCGAAATCCCTAAAGCCATTGCAGAAGCTTTCAGAAACGGAAATCTTGGAATAATGGATTATTATAAGTTTGAAAATATTAAGGCCGATACAAAAATGCGTGAGTCGATATCGATGCCGCCCGAATCATCTGCCACCAGGAAGACCATAGGAAAAGACGATGCGAAAAAATAAGTAAAAATCATTATTTTTCAGCAACGCCCGGTCTTCAAAAAGCCGGGCGTTGTTTTTGACCGATAAAACCAGCCATTCAAATGAAAACCAACAAACAACTAAAAGAAGCATACAAGGAGATGAAATTTCCGGCAGGCGTGTTTCAAATCAGAAACCTGCAGAATGGTAAAGTATTTATCAGCAGCAGCGCTAACCTTGATACAGCCTGGAATTCCCAAAGATTTAAACTCAATGCTGGGTTACATCCCAACCAGTTATTGCAAAATGACTGGAAACAATCGGTGGAAGAAAATTTTGCATACGAAATTCTCGAAACCATTGAAAATGAGGAACAAACCATAAGTACAAATGATTTGAAAGCACTTGAGGCATTAATGATTGAAATAAAGCAACCTTTTGGACACAAAGGTTATCATAAAATGGGTTAAAATAATTTATCGGGTTCGAAAAAAAGTTGACACCGGGATTTAGAAACAGTAAATTTGGGCAACACTGGTTAAATTTTGAGGAATGATAGCAGAAAAAGAAGAGGTAGATATCAGGTACCAGATTCATCAATTGAAAAAGGTTTGCAAAAACTGTTCTGAAGCAGAACTTGCAAAACTTGATGAAGCCATTAATTATGCCAGGCAGAAGTTTGGCGCCCAGCGCCGCGAGTCGGGTGAACTGCAGATTTTGCATGGTCTTGCAGTGGCATTGATTGTTTCGTCTGAGATTGGACTTAAATCAGGATCAGTGATGGCAGCCCTGCTTCATGATATCATCAACACATCCTTCGAAAATCCTGACGAATTGCAAAAAAAGTTTGGCAATGATGTAGCAGCCATCATTCGTGGTTTCAAAAAAATTTCTTCCCTGCACTCAAATCTTATCAATTTTCAGTCGCAAAATTTCAGAAGCCTTTTTTTGAGTCTGATTGACGACGTCAGGATCATTTTCATAAAGATGGCTCACCGCCTTTATGATATGAGGAATTTTCAGAAACTTCCGGATGATCTGAAAATGCGCTACCTGGGTGATGTTCAGTACCTCTACATCCCCATTGCCCATAGGATGGGGCTTTACCAGGTTAAGGCTGAACTTGAGGATTTGGCCATGAAATACACTGATACTGAAAGGTATCAGATGATTTCGATGAAAATTGAAGACAGCCGTGAACAACAATCAGAGTATATCAGGCGGTTTGTTAATCCTATTAAAGCGAAACTGCAGCAGGAAAAGATTAATTTTGACATTAAGTCGCGCGCCAAATCAATTCCTTCCATCAGCACCAAAATGGAGGCACAGGGGGTGCCCTTTGAGCAGGTTTATGATCTTTTTGCCATCCGTGTTATTTTAAATGTACTCACAGACCAGGAAAATGAATTTATTGAGAATTATAAAAAGCGGCTTGAGACCGGAAGTGATCTGAGGCCGGACAAAAAAGCCAAAAAATTCCTCGATAAGGACATCAGTGATGTAACAGAGGGTAAAAAGCAAAAAGAGGCCGCTGAAAGTGAATATAACTTTAATACAGAGGAAGCACTGAAACTGGAACTAAAAGCAAAGTTTGAAAATGAACGGTCGCTCTACAACGAATTGCTCAATCGTGAGAAAACCGCCTGCTGGCAAGCCTATTCGATAATTACTAACATTTATCAACCAAACCCGAAACGTTTGCGCGACTGGATTTCGGCGCCAAAAGCTTCCGGATATGAATCGCTGCATACCACAGTGCTTGGACCCGACAACCGCTGGGTTGAGGTGCAAATACGCACTAACCGCATGGACGAAGTGGCCGAAAAAGGCGACGCTGCCCACTGGCGCTACAAGGAGTCGGCTTACGGAAAAAACATCGATCAATGGATGTATGATGTACGCAATGTGTTAGAAACCATTGGTGCACAGCGTCTTGAAGAAGGAAAAACATCAAAAATATCAACAAAGTCCGACAATATTTATGTGCTCACCCCCGACGGCGACCTGAGAGAACTCAAAGCAGGTTCAACGGTGCTGGATTTTGCTTTTGACATCCACAGCGAATTAGGATCAAAATGTATTGGAGCCAAAATTGGTGGCAAAGTATGCCCCATAAGGCATCAGCTCAACAATGGCGACAGGGTTGAAATCATTACCTCAAAAACCCAGAAACCCAACATCGACTGGTTGAATTTTGTGGTTACTTCGAAAGCCAAAAGTCGTATCAACAGGGCGCTCCGCGAGGACAAATACAAAGATGCCGAGGCTGGAAAAGAAATCTTAACCCGTAAACTGAAAAACTGGAAAATCGAATTCAGCGACCACAACATCGCCAGAATTGTTAAATACTACAATTTTCAAAAACCGGTTGATCTTTTTTACAACATCGCCATTGGCAAATTGGATGTTTTGGAAATCAAACAATTGTTTACCCTTCCCGAGGAGGTGGAAGAAAAATCAGATGCTTTTTTCAGAGAGGGTGAACCAACAGAAGAATTTATTGAAAGCCAGTCGATGAAAGATCAGGGATATATCCTGATTGAAGCCGGAGTATCGAACCTGAATTATTCGCTTGCCAAATGTTGTAATCCATTGGCTGGTGAACCTGTTTTCGGATTTGTGACGGTACTACACGGCATAAAAATTCATCGTGTCGATTGCCCCAACGCCCCCGCAATGAAATCGAAATACCCCTACCGCATCATCAAAGCCAAATGGAAAACCACGAAAAACACACGGTTTTATGTAACCAATCTTCGTGTGCTGGGTCTTGACAGGGTAGGGTTGTTAAACGATATAACTAAAGTGATTTCTGACGATTTGAAAACTAATATGCTGAATCTGAATTTCAAAACCCACGGCTCAAATTTCGAGGGAGTTATCAAAGTTCAGGTTCGCGATGTCGATCATCTTGGGTTTTTAAAAAAGAAATTACAAGCCATTAAAGGAATTTCAAAGGTGATTAGGTTTGATTGATGGTCGTGAGTCGTGAGTCGTGAGTCGTGAGTCGTGAGTCGTAAGTCGTAAGTCTTAAGTCGAAAGTCGTAAGTCTTGAGTCGAAAGTGGTAGGTCTGCTCCGCCTCATGCGGGGTTGTAAATCAGAATTATCCTTAATCTTCAGCCTTACCGGGTAACATGGGGACAAATACGAAACCGCCATGCGATTCCTCGATGAATTGATATTCCGATTGTTTGATAATCCGCATCATCACCTGATGACCACTTTTGCCAACAGGTGCAACGATAATTCCTCCCACATTCAGCTGATTTTTGAGCATATCAGGAATTTCGGGAACGGCGGCAGTGATAATAATTCTGTCGAAAGGCGAAAAGGTTGGAAGCCCCTCGTATCCATCCTTAAAAAAGACTTTGATATTGTAGCCGTGTTTTTCGAAAAATTGTTTTACTTTTTTGTAAAGATTAAACTGCCTTTCAACCGAAAACACTTTGGCACCCAACTCGTGAAGAATACATGCCTGATAGCCCGATCCGGTTCCGATTTCTAACACTTTCATCCTTTTTTCCACCTGCAAAAGCTCTGTTTGAACAGCCACGGTGTAGGGTTGTGAAATGGTTTGCCCCGAACTGATCGGGAAGGCTTTATCCTGGTAGGCGTATTCAACAAACGATGAATCCATAAATAAATGCCTCGGAACATTGCCAATGGCCGCAAGAACCCGTTCATCACGAATATTCCTGTTACGAAGGTTTTCAACAAGTTGTTTCCTCAATCCCTGATGACGGTATGTATCGTTGGTTTGCATCGCTTAATATTCGAAAAATCAAAACATAAATAAATTCCAAAAATCAATTCCGAAACTTCGGAACAAATCACAAACAAAATTCAATGATCAAAAGACAATCTTTGATGATGAAATTTCGGGGCTCAGGTTCAGGAACAATGAACACCGAACAATGAACTTTTTTATAGTCCCATTTTTTGGCGAAAATAAAACCCTTGCTGACAAAAACCTTATTTTTGCGCTAAATTTTAATAAATATGCTAAAAATAGGTGTTTTAGGCGCAGGCCATCTGGGTAAGATCCACATAAAATGTATCAGAGGAATCAGTAACTACGATTTGGTTGGTTTTTATGATCCAAATGCTGAAACCGCTGAAAAAGTTGCAACAGATTTTGGTTTGAAAAGGTTCAATACGTTATCTGAAATTATTGATGCTGTGGATGTTGTTGATATTGTCACCCCAACAGTGTCGCATTTCGATTGTGCTTCTGAATCATTAAAAAAGTCGAGACATGTATTCATCGAAAAACCCATTGTTGCCACTCCGGCTCAGGCTTCTGAGTTGATAAAAATTGCCAGTGAAGCAAATGTTAAAGTACAGGTTGGACATGTTGAACGCTACAACCCTGCTTTTCTGGCTGCTCAGCCCATTATCAGCAATCCCATGTTTATCGAAACCCACCGACTGGCGCAGTTTAATCCGCGCGGCACCGATGTTCCGGTAATTCTCGACCTGATGATTCACGACATCGACATTGTGCTAAGTGTTGTAAAATCGAATGTAAAAAAAATCAGTGCAAGCGGTGTCCCCATCGTGAGCGATACCCCCGACATTGCCAATGCCCGCATTGAATTTGACAACGGGTGCGTGGCAAACCTCACAGCCAGCCGTATTTCGTTGAAAAACATGCGGAAATCCCGTTTTTTTCAGCGCGATGCTTACATTGCTGTCGATTTTCTTGAAAAAGACATCGAAATTGTAAAAATCAGGGATATTGACACCGAACCCGAGGATCCGTTTGCCATGGTGCTCAACCTGGGCGATGGAAAAGGGATGAAGGAAATTTTGATGGAAAAGCCCAAAATTGTACCCAACAATGCCATAATGATGGAACTCGAACGGTTTGCCGCTGCCATTCAGAACAATTCGGAACCCGATGTTACCATCAACGATGGTTACCTGGCTTTGAATGTAGCTTACAAAATCCTCGAAAAAATAGCCAGCTAATCGCCCCTCCGGGCATTGCAGACAATATTACCATGCTGTCATCGTTCAATGATTTCCAGTTTTATCAAACTAAAATAATGAAATACAGGTACTTTTGGGCAAACTTGGTTTTATTCATGATTTTCATCCTGAGTTTGTTTTCCTGTCAGAAACAAAACCTAAAACCCGGCATACCCGCTTTTCTCCGAATCGACACCATCTACCTCAGTACCGATTATTCCACTGAAGGCACCAATTCGCACAAAATCACCGATGTATGGTTGTACATCAACGATCAGCGTACCGGCGCCTGGGAAATGCCTGCACTGATCCCGGTACTGATGGATGGCAAAGCAAAACTGAGGCTCGAAGCCGGAATAAAAGTAAACGGAATTGCCACAACCCGTGTAAACAGTCCATTTTTTGATCCTTACCTTGACGAAGAATTTGTTTTTATACCCGATAGCATCATTTCAATTTCGCCAGTTACTCATTATCGTGATCAGGTGAAATTTGCCTGGATGGAAGATTTTGAAGACAATGCGCTCTCCATTGATACAGCCAACCTCAGCGGAGTTACTGATATTGTGCTAAGTACGGCTGATGAAGCTTTCGAGGGATTTCATTCAGGAGTAATTTACCTGGATACGACTTTTAATTTTTACGAAGGGGCTACCTTTGAACCTTTTGAACTTCCGGTTGATGGCTCACCCATTGTGCTTGAAATGGACTATAAAACCGACATTGTTTTTGAGGTCGGGATTTTTGCAGAAAGCACATCCAACCTTGTGAAAAAGCCGGTTTTGTATGTTAATCCCCAGCAAACCTGGAATAAAATTTACATCAATTTATCAGATGCGGTTTTTGAGAACAATTTTACTGAGGAATTTAAAATTTACTTCAGGGCAGGCATTTACGATGAATTTACTGAAGCAGTGGTTTGTTTGGATAACATAAAAGTAGTTTACAAATAGAGCCATGAAAAAGACCCTTCAACAAGCAAAATACTTTTTTGCCGACTGGTTTTCAGCTATTTTGGCCTGGACACTGTTTTTTATTTACAGAAAACTGGTTGTCGATACCGGAAATTCGGTGTTGCTTGCGGATATTTTCAGCGATCCGAAATTATACGTAGGAATTGGCGTAATACCATTGTTTTGGCTGATTTTGTACATCATTGCCGGATCGTACCGGAAAATATTCAGAAAATCGAGAATCAGGGAGCTGTCTCAAACGTTTTCCACTTCATTTATTGGCGTGACCATCATTTTTTTCACCCTCATCCTCGATGATGTGGTGATTTCGTACCGCTCCTATTTACAGTCGTTTGTGGTGCTTTTTTCGCTGCAATTTACGTTTACATTTGCCTTCAGGCTTTTCATCACCACACGGACAGTCAAGAAAATCCATAACAAAATCATCGGATTTAACACCATTATTGTAGGTAGTAGCGAAAATGCCCTCCGTATATTTCACGACCTCGACAGCCAGAAACCCTCTTCGGGCAACAAATTTATTGGTTTTGTGACAGCCAGCCTGCACAAGGAACACAAACTTGCCAGCAAGTTGCCACAATTGGGGCATTACAAGGATTTACCAAAATTGGTTCGGGATATGGCAGTGGAAGAAATTGTGATTGCCACCGAAAGATCCGAGTCAAAACTTGTTGAAAATATCATTGCCGAAATTGAAGATACAGATGTTGTCATCAAGATTATCCCGCAAATGCAGGACTACCTGATGGGTTCTGTAAAAACGACTTCGATTTTTACAGAACCACTAATCCAGATTTCGCCTGACATGATGCCTGCCTGGCAGGAATCGATAAAGCGGATGATTGACCTGGTAGCTTCGTTGTTAGCGATCGTTTTGCTCACGCCGGTTTACATTTTCCTCATAGTCGGGGTGAAGCTTTCGTCGAAAGGTCCGGTTTTTTACCAGCAGGAACGCATCGGGTTGCACGGGAAGCCTTTTATGATTCCCAAATTCCGTTCGATGTACGTTGGTGCTGAAAAGGGAACCCCGCAACTTTCGTCAAAAAATGATGACCGCATTACCCCTTTCGGGCTGTTTATGCGCAAAGTAAGGCTCGACGAATTACCCCAGTTTTTCACAGTGTTAAAAGGCGAGATGTCGCTGGTGGGTTACCGCCCCGAAAGGCAGTTTTTTATCGATCAAATTATTCAGCGGGCGCCTCACTACCGCCTGCTTTACAAAATAAAACCCGGAATCACCTCGTGGGGTCAGGTAAAATTTGGCTATGCCTCCAATGTGGATGAAATGATCCAGCGCCTCAAATACGACATCCTTTATGTGGAAAACATGTCGCTGGCCATGGATTTTAAAATCATGTTCTATACTGTGCTGATCATCCTGCAAGGTAGGGGAAAGTGAGGATTAATAAGGAAAAATTAAGGGTTCTACCCCCTGAAAGGTATCGGAGACTCTGTGTATTATTAAAAGTTTCGCCGGGGTTTCTTTCTTCCCTGAATCATATTTCCAAACGCATGTTTTAGTAGGAATGTTAAAGCAAGTTGGAAACGAACTTCATGAAAATGCCTTAACAGAATTAATTTTACAACAAAATTGAATGCTTGTTTGGTGATGAGGCAATTAAAACAACGGGTGATTTTATGGGTGATAATTATATTATCGGTCAATTGTAAGGCTCAGTTGTCGGAACTACCCTTCCAATCCGGCGAAAAACTCTGTTACGACGTTTCATACAATTGGCATTTTGTGTGGGTAAATGCCGGTAAAGTTGAATTCCAGGTGGATAGCACGATGTACGGCGACAAGCCTGCTTATCATTTTAAAAGTTTCGGAAGGTCACTCAGTTCGTATGACTGGATTTTTAAAGTGCGTGATGAGTTTGAATCCGTAGCCGATGCGATAACATTTAAACCTTTTTGGTACGTCCGCAAGACCCGTGAAGGCGGCTATCATGTTGATAATAAGCTCAATTTCGATTACCAAAACAACCTGATTATTTCACAGCTCGAAACCAGCAAACGTCCTTACAGGAAAGATACAATCGCCTTAGACCCACTTTACCAGGATTTACAAACTGCTGTTTATTACGCCCGTACACTCGATTTTACGAAAATGCAGCTCAACCAGAAAATCCCTTTTTACGTGCTGATCGATGGTGAAAAATTTGAGTTATTTGGCAGATATCTTGGCAAAGAAACCATTAAGAACCGGGATGGGAGCTATTACCGGTGTCACAAATTCTCGGCATTGCTGGTAGAAGGTACGATGTTCAAAGGCGGCGAAGACCTTTTTGTTTGGGTAACCGACGACCGGAACAAAATTCCCATTCTGGCGGAAGCCAAAATTCTGGTCGGATCAGTCAAGGCGTATTTTACGAATGGTGAAAATCTGAAGTATCCGATAGAGGCATTAATTGCTGAATAATGTCTTTAGTTTTTAATAGTTTCTGCTTATTTTTGTAAAAAAATCACTATGGACTTACAAGTCAGAAAAATACAGTTTGTTCAGGAATTTCTCAAGATTAACAACGAACAACTCGTGGATGTTCTTGAAAAAGTGTTGAAATCGGAAAAGAAAAAAATCAAAGAGAGATATTTTGAAGCCATCACAATAGCTGAATTGAACCAAATGATCGATCAGGCCGAAGACGATATTGCCAATAACAGGATGATTAGTCTTGATGAATTGAAAACCAAAATCGAGTCATGGAAGTAGTGGTTTTCTGGACTGATACCGCTATTGGTCAGCTTGATGCCATTTTCGACTATTACAAAACCAGAGCAGGCGAAAGTGTTGCACAAAATTTAATTCAATCTGTTATTGATTCCACCATTATCCTTCAATCACATCCGGAGACAGGTCAGGTAGAACCACTGCTGACTGGCCGGAAATACCAATACAGGTATCTGGTTTCAGGAAATTACAAGATTATTTACCGCCTCAAAAAATCATCAGCTATTATTGCATCAGTATTCGATTGTCGTCAGAATCCTTTAAAAATGAAAAAAGGATTGAAATTGTAACCTAACCCTGGATAAAATGTTGATTTGCAAATTATTTCGGGTAGGTAGTTGATAGAGTCCTTCAAAATTTTTCCTGCTTCAATTCCCCTCAATTTCCTACCTTCGCAGCCTTCAAATAATTGATTAACTAACAAATACTTAAAATGAAAAAGATCAGCTTGTTACTCTTTGCTTTTGCAGCATTGATCATTGTTTCGTGCCAGCAACAAGAAAAGCAGCCTGAAAAAGCTGCTGAAGTTATTATCGACAAACCCGTTTTGGATTTAAAAAGCGACCGCATGACTCCCGAAGTTCTCTGGGCTTTTGGACGCGTGAGCGATCAACAGGTTTCTCCCGATGGAAAAACCGTTCTTTACGGTGTAACGTATTACAGCATTGCCGAAAATAAAGGCAACCGCGATTTGTACACGGTGAATGCAGATGGCAGCGATGCAAAAAGGATTACAAAAACCGCAAAAAGCGAATTCAATGCAATATGGCGACCCGATGGTAAAAAAATTGGTTTCCTAACCTCAGAAGGCGGCTCGGTACAAATGTGGGAAATGAACCCCGATGGCTCTGACCGCAAGCAAATTACCAACATTGCCGATGGCATTACAGGTTTTAAGTATTCCCCCGATCAAACCAAAATTGTTTATACCAAAGAAATACCGCTGAAAAATAAAAACGAAAAACTCTTTGAAGGCCTTCCCAAAACTACCGGTCGCCTGATGAACGACATCATGTACCGCCATTGGGATTCGTGGATCGACAGTTACAGCCATGTTTTTGTGGCCGATTTTGACGGAACAAAGGTTTGGAACGATAAAGACATCATGCAAGGTGAAGAGTGGGATGCCCCGTTGAAACCTTTTGGTGGTATGGAACAGGTGAATTTTAGTCCAGACAGCAAAACCATTGCCTACACCAGCAAAAAAATGATCGGAAAAGCCTATTCACTCTCAACCAATTCCGACATTTACACCTATGACCTGGCGACCGGGAAAACAGAAAACATAACCCAGGGAATGATGGGCTTTGATATTTCGCCGACCTATTCGCCCGATGGCAACTGGGTTGCCTGGGAGAGTATGGAACGCGATGGCTACGAATCGGACAAAAACCGGCTTTTTGTGATGAACACCAAATCCGGCGAAAAAATGTATGCCACGAAAGATTTCGATCAGAATGCTGGAAGTTTGTTATGGAATACCGACAGCAAATCGATTTATTTTACAAGCGACGTTCAGGGTACCTTCCAGATTTATCAGTTTACACTTGATGATGGAAAAATCAGAAAAATTACAAACGGCCTTCACGATTATGGCGCTGTTGCCCTTGCCGGGAATTTGCTGATTGCCGACAAGCAAACCATGGCATTCCCCACCGAACTGTTTGCGGTTAATCCTGAAAATGGTGAATCACAACAGATTACCTTTACAAACAAGGATTTACTGAAAAAAATTTCCATGGGCAAAACAGAAGAAAAATGGATGAAAACTGCCGACGGTCTCGATATGCTCACTTTTGTAATTTACCCGCCCAATTTCGATCCCAACAAAAAATACCCGGCGCTGCTTTATTGCAAAGGAGGCCCACAGGGACCGCTTAGCCAGAATTTCCATTACCGCTGGAATTATCAGATCATGGCTGCCAACGATTACATCATTGTTGCACCCAACAGGCGTGGGGTTTCCGGATTTGGACAAGCCTGGCAGGAACAGATCAGTGGCGATTATCATGGTAAAAGCATGCAGGATTACCTCACAGCCATTGATGTGATGGCCAAAGAACCCTACGTGGATGCCAACCGGTTAGGTGCAGTTGGAGCAAGTGCCGGTGGTTATGCCGTTTATTACCTCGCCGGAATTCACAAAGGCAGGTTTAAAGCTTTCATTGCTCACGATGGTATTTTTAACGAAGAAGCACAATACCTCGAAACCGAAGAAATGTGGTTTGAAAACTGGGACAAAGGAGGCCCATTTTGGGATTTCAACAACAAAGTCGCACAAGAAGTATATGCCCATTCGCCACACAAACTGGTTCAAAATTGGGACACACCCATTCTTGTTGTTCACAGCGAACTCGATTACCGGGTGTTGGTTACCCAGGGCATGACGGCCTTCAATGCCGCTATTTTGCGTGGTGTACCAGCCGAATTCCTATATTTTCCGGATGAAACCCATTTTGTGCTCAAACCACAAAATGCCATTTTATGGCAACGCACATTCTTTAATTTCCTTGATAAATATTTGAAATAGCGCTTTTTTATTTGATCAACACATAATGCCTGGACTTGCAAAAAGTACAGGCATTATTTTTGTAAACCTGCCTTTGAAATGATTTTCTTGTTAATTTTAGGCGTTTTTCATCCTGATCGTCATGAAAAAAATAGAAATTTCAGTTTTAATAATGCTTGCTTTGTTCCTGCTAACCTCCTGCGAATACCAGGTGCGGCAGTTTCAGACAAGGTTGTCGAGTGGAAAAATTGATCCCTCCATCGAAGTAGATGCTGAATTTGACTGGAAAATGAACCATGAGGTTGTGGTTTTAATCAAAAATGCCGGCAACAGATTAATAAGAATTACCTCCACCGATCAGTCAGTGGTTTACCATAAAGGCTTTTCAAATCAGGAAAAATATTCAGTAAAACTCAGTGTACCCAGGAGAATTACTCAGGTTTCTGTTAACAATCACATTGTTGATATTGAGGAAAAAGCTGTTATTTTCTCACTCCCTGCATTTAAAAGTACAGATGAAAATCTCAATGCGTTGTGCTTTGCCGGAGGTAACAATTATGGCAGTGCAACCAACATTGTAACCAGCTACCCATTTACGATGTGTGTTTGGTTTAAACCTCAGGAAAATCCCAATCCTGCTGATGATATGGCTGTGTGTGGGATGTCACTTTCAACAAATGCCAACCGGATTTTTGGTGTTTACCTTTCGTACACCTCACAGCCTGATGTTTTGCCGGGTACCATTTCGTTGATGGCTAAAAACGGTACCACTGATTACAGATTACAATCTACCACGGTGGCTCAGCCCGGGCAATGGTACCATGTAGCCGTGGTTTACGCCAGCAAAACCAGTCGTAAAATTCATGTAAATGGAGTTTTGCAGGGAACCGACACAAGGTCGGTTAATTTGCCCAACATGAATACAGTAGGGTTTGCCCGTTGGCCTGACAAGACACCTTCGGCATATTTTGAAGGATCGGTTGATGAGGTAAAATTTTGGAAAGCAGCATTGAGCGAAGCTCAGATTCAGGCTGATATGCATGCTGTTCTATCGGGCACCGAAACCAATTTGTATGGGTACTGGCCTTTTGAAGAAGGAAGCGGTGTGAACTCCGCCGATTTAAGCCCGTTCCTGAATCAGGCCACCCTGTCGCAGGGAATCGAATGGTGCGGGAGCTATACTACCTGGGATACCGATGGCGACGGGATTGCCAACGATGAGGACGATTACCCTGAAGACCCGCTCAGGGCTTTCAACAATTCATGGCCGGCATCAACCGGAACCCTGGCTTTTGAAGACCTTTGGCCATCGATAGCTGATTACGATTTTAACGACCTTGTACTGGATTACCTTTTTAATACGGTAACCAATTCAGAAAATGAGGTTGTGGAAGTTTTTGCCAATTTTACTGTCAAAGCAACCGGAGCTGGTTTGAACAATGGCTTTGGCTTTTCGCTGCCTGGAATCCTCATTCCTTCCGAAAATATTGTCGTATCCGGGATGCAGGCCACAAATGGCATTGTCAGTCTGGAGCCAAACGGCCTCGAAACCGGACAGGATGAAGTAGTAGTCATTGTTTACGACGAAATACCAAAAGTTGGCAATACCAGACCGGAAGACCCATATATTCAACCTGAAGAAATTGTAGTTACCTTTAATTTTACAGGTGGCGAACCCTATTACATATCCGATCTTGGTCTTGAATCGTTCAATCCGTTCCTTTTTGTAAACCAGGTAAGGTCGCACGAAATACATCTTGCCAATTTCCCGCCAACAAACCTGATGAACCTCGAATTGTTTGGAACATTCGATGATGCCACTAACCCTCCGGGTATTTATTTTAAGTCGATTGACAATCTACCCTGGGCACTCAATTTTCCTGAACCTTTTGATTATCCTACCGAAAAAAACAGCATCTGGTCAGCCCATCTTAAGTTTATCGAATGGATAAATTCGGGTGGCCTGGTTTACAGCGATTGGTACACCAATTTGCCCGAATACCGCAACGAATCGATGATTTATCAGGCGCCGTAGGTTCTGATACGTAAGAGGTAATTTTTTAAGAATGCTTGATTTGCAATGAGAAACTAAAATTCATCAGCAGGTTAATTTTCAGCCGCTTTTAACATTTACTGGTTTTTTACCAACGAGTGGATTTTTAGTACCTGGGGAATTAACATCTCTGTCTCATCATTTTTGATTATAAATTGTGCTAATGATGCTTTTTGTAGGTCGGCCCACTGGTTTTTAATCCTCGATAATACCTGTTCATGGCTTAGTTTGTCACGTTGCATCACCCTTTTAATTCTTATTTCTTCGGATGCAGTTACCAGCATTGTTCCATCAAGTTGTTGATAAAAACCTGATTCGAAAATGATGGCTGCCTCATAAATTACATAATCTACAGCAGAAAATCCCACACACCAGTTGGCAAAATGTGCTCTTACGGCAGGATGAATGAGGTTATTAAGTTGTTGTAATTTCTGGTGGTCACTAAAAACGATTGCGGCCAGGGTGGTACGGTCAATCTTGTTTTGTATTAAAATTTTTTTACCAAAAATGCCAGAAAGTTGAGCTGTAACATCCGGTGTATCAAGAATTTTTTTAGCCTCGGCATCAGCATTAAAAACTGGCACATTGAGTGTTTTGAAAATTTCGGAAACGAGTGTTTTACCGCTTCCGATATTACCTGTGAGGCCAATCCGTTTCATTATTTCAGGATTATGAACTCAATTTCGGAAGGTTCAATTTTACTGATGCGCGTAAAGCCAGGTACGTTGCGGATTTTTACCTTTAATTTTTTATCGTGTGTTTGCGAAATTTCTGCAACATCCACAACCAAAGTGAATAATTCGGGATTGAGTTTTTTAAAATCGATAAGAGCTACGTTGCAGGTAATATTCACCTTGTCGGGGAATAGTTTGAGGCGGTAGTTCTTTGGGTTATTAATGATTTTTACAGGCACCAATAAATCGCTTTCAGTAAATTTTTCAACCTGAATGGTCATTTCGACTTCTGAAGGCTCTATTTCAAGGTTTTGAGCATTTGCGGGTTTAATGAGTTCCAGTTTTTCACTGATGGTTTCGTCGAGGTTGGTAAACGAAACTTTTTCGGTGTAAATAGCTGAAATTGTGTCAATTTGTGATGGCAAACCCGATATTTTTACTGTTGGAGGCGAAATCTGTATCGAATCGTACATAAAAAACTGCTGTTTAAATTCTGTTTCGATATCAGCCACAACAGGAACGGTTTTGGAGCCTTCGGTGGCAAACTGAAACACAATGGTATCGGGATAAACCGAAACAACATCACCTTTGATTCCATAGTTGGAAACGAGGCTGTGAGCCCAGTTGCCTGTATTGATGGTAGTTTCATAAACTCCACCCCTACGCCGGATTCTGTATTTACTCAGGTCGATGGTAAATGGCTCCACGTTGGATAAATACTTATGGCTAAGCAATAGGAACCCCTGTTCGTGAACTTCAACTTTTATTACCGTGTCAACCTCGTTTACCAACACTTTTCCTTCAGGAATACCAGTATATTGTAGTGGGAATACAATTTGTGTGGTGAAGGATTCTGACAGTTTTATCATAATCCAGATTATTACCGAAATGGCAAGGCAGATAACAAACACAGTAGTTTTGTATCTGCTATTATCACTTTTCGCTCTGAACATTTGTAAAACTGATTTTTATTATTTCGCCGTCAGAATTTTTATGTGGTTTCCAACAGTGTTTAAAAGCCCTGCTGTAGCAGCCTGGTTACTTGGCCTGATCAACCAGTTGAGAGGAATTATCCATGGCGGCAGCTGATTTTTCAATTTTAAGCTTCCCAAGGCCTTCAGTTTCAATAATCAGGGTTGTTTCCTGTACTTCCAGGATTTTACCATGAATTCCGCCGATGGTGATAATCTTATCTCCTTTTTTCAGACCTTCTCTGAATTTTTTCTGTTCCTTGGTTTTTTTCATTTGTGGCCTGATCATAAAAAAGTAGAAAACCACAATCATCAAAAGAATCATGATGAAAAAAGAGGCGCCACCACCTTCCTGGCCTTGCTGTGGTTGCATTAAAAAAATGAAATTTAAAATTCCTGTAGTCATATTCTGTTAATTATTAGTAATTTACAATCTGTTAGTTGTTTTCTGGTAATACTACCATGGCTTTAATTTTCAACACCCTCGAATTAGGCTGGGTATTCGAAATCACCGTTACGGTCTTACTTTGAAATCCTTTGCGATTATTGCTGTCGAAAGTAACCTGAATGGTTCCTTCCTCACCGGGCTTTACAGGTTCTTTTGTAAACCTGGGAACAGTGCACCCACAGCTGGAACTTACATCAGCAATTATGAGGTCGCCACTGCCGGTATTTTTGAAACGGAAGGAGTACGTTACCTTCTCACCCTGAATAACTTTGCCAAAATCATGTTCTTCATCAGTAAAGGCAATCTGGGGCAACCCTTTTTCAGAACCTTTGCCTTCGGCTGACCTGGGGTTTTTTACCATGTCGGCCGGATATTTCGAATCACGCCCTGCATTGCCCGAACATCCAGCAACGAATAAACCCGCGACAGCCATTATGAAGAAAACTTTTTTGATCATTGTTTTAAATTCAGGGCGCAAAACTAACAAATTTCACTGATTGGGTTTCATTTTTCAAATCAATTAAGCCTCAAAGCGTGACAGCAACTCACACATTTCATTTTTTTTACTTTTGTCAGCTTTTTAAAAAAGACTTCATCGATATGAGGATTTACCTTGTAGGATACATGGGTGCGGGAAAATCAACAATAGGCAGGCAACTCGCAGCAAAAATAGGTTTCACAGGCATTGATCTGGACGAGCTTTTCGAGCAGACATACAAGGTTACCATCATCGACTTTTTTAAAAAATATGACGAAACGCTTTTCAGGCAATTAGAACGGAAACTATTGACCGATACTTTCGACCTCGAAAATCATGTGATATCCACAGGAGGTGGAACTGCATGTTTTTTCGACAATATGAAAGTGATGAAGGAACACGGCCTGACAGTTTATGTGAACATGCACCCGACATCGCTGTTTGTTCGCCTGAAACATTCAAAGCGTCTTCGGCCGCGAACATCGGGTCTCGAAGACAACGAACTGATGCAAACCATTGAAAACGATTTACTTGCAAGGAATAAATTTTACCAGATGGCCGACCTTCAGATTAAAGGCGAAGACATAAGGGTAATGGAACTGGTCGAAAGAATAAAACCGTGGCTCAACCAGGCAAATATTAAAATCTGATACACAATTCATGTAAAGCACTACTCCCTTACCAACAGCACCACATTCTCGATATGGTGTGTTTGCGGAAACATATCAACCGGTTGTATCTCTTTTATTTTGTATTGAGTGCCAAGCATGGCGATATCGCGGGCCTGGGTGGCCGGATTACAGCTGATATAAACAATTTTTGCCGGATTGGCTTTGCCAATCTGATCGACAACCTTTGGGTGCATCCCCGATCTGGGCGGATCTGTAATTATCACGTCAGGATGCCCGTTTTTTGTAAAAAATTCAGGCGTCAGGGTGTTGGCAATATCCCCTGCAACAAATACAGTATTGCTGATGTTGTTCAGCTTCGAATTTTCACGGGCATCGTCAACCGCCGATGGAATATACTCAATACCAATTACTTTCTTTACCTTTTGTGCAATAAAATTAGTAATTGTTCCGGCGCCGCAGTAAAGGTCATAAACGGTTTCGTTGCCTGTAAATCCAGCCATTTTGCGTGCAACCTCATATAAAACAAAGGCTTGCCGCGAGTTTGTCTGGAAAAAAGTAACCGGCCCAATTTTGAATTTCAAACCATCGGCCTCCTCAAGTATAAAAGGGGCGCCTTTAAAAAGTATCAGTTCCTGATCGTTAATAATATCGTTGCGTTTGGTATTTATCACATAATACAAAGATGTGATAGCTGGAAAATTTTGAACAAGAAAATCAAGGCAATCTTTAATGTTATTGTTTTCATCGCGGGCAAATACCACAATAATCATCAATTGCCCGCCTGAAGTGTTTCTGACGATAAGGTTGCGCAAAAACCCTTCATGAATGCGGTTATTGTAAAATTGGTATTTCTTATCGAGGCAGAATTGTCGGAATGCCAGGCGAATTGTGTTGGATGGTTCGGGTTGGAGGTAACAGTTTTGTAGATCGATTATACGATCGAACATCCCTGGCAAATGAAATCCCAGACCATACATATCGTGGTCATTTTGTGGTTGATCATCATTTTCCGTGAGCCATTTGCGAAACAAAAATGTAAACTCCAGCTTGTTTCTGTAAAAATATTCGTTGGGTGATGGAATAACCGGCTTTATGCCGGATGTGTCGAGTTTGCCAAGTCGTTCAAAATTATCAACAACCTGTTGCTGCTTGTAAACAAGTTGTTGCTTGTAGCTCAGAATTTGCCATTTGCACCCGCCACAAAGGCCGAAGTGCTCGCAGCGGGGCTCGATGCGCAGTGGCGATTTAACTTTTATTTCCCTGATTTTTCCTTCAAAATAGGATTTCTTTTTTTTGATTATCTGAATATCAACCACATCACCCGGTACAGCAAAGGGAACGAATACAACTTTATTATCAATTCGTGCAATGGCTTTGCCCTCAGCGCCAGCGGCAGTAATTTCAATATTTTCTAAAACAGGTTTTTGTTTGTTTGGTCGCCTCATAATACTTTAAAGCAAATATTTGCGGCAAAAGTATAAAGTTTTCAGGGTTAGGCTGTCTTCTTAAATTTTTAAGCACAACTCACTGGACTTCATTTTTGAAGTAACCGGGAATTTTATTGAAAAATATGGTTGTCGTATGTTTTAATTCCTAAATTTGCTGATCATAAAACCCAGGGATCAAAACTGATCAGATTATGGAAAATAAGACCAGAACCGTAATTGTAGATGATGAAAAGACCAACATACTCACGTTAAAAAACCTGTTGGACAAATATTTCCCTGACATCTCCATTATTGGAATTGCCGGAAATGTTGCTGATGGTGTGGAAATCATCAACCAGGCCAAACCCGACCTTTTGTTTCTGGACATCTCGATGCCCGATGGTGACGGGTTTGATTTGTTGGCTAAAGTAGGTTTTCGTTCGTTTGAGGTTATTTTTACCACTGCCCACGACCAATATGCTCTCAAAGCATTCGATTATTCGGCCATTCACTACCTGTTGAAACCCATTGATTTTAATGAACTCAGCACTGCCATCAACCGTTATAACCAGTTAAAAGCCAAAGGTACCCTTAGTGCCCGGCTAAGTGTGCTGCGTGATAATCTTCAGAATAATGTTCAGAAAATAATCATACCCTCGGCAGACGGATTGAACATTGTGCTGATCGACGATGTCATCCGCCTCGAGGCCAGTGATGTCTATACGATTTTTTATCTTACCAACAAGCGAAAGTTGCTGGCATCGAAACCGTTGAATAGCTTTGAAAAAATTCTTACCGATAAACCTTTTTCAAGAATTCATGCCAAACACCTCGTCAACCTGAAATATGTACAACGATATGTAAAAGGAAAGGGTGGCAGCATTGTGCTCGAAGACGGTGAAGAAATTGATGTGTCGGTGAGAAAAAAGAACGATTTCCTGCTTCAGCTAAAGGAATATGCCCGTTCGGTCTAAGCAGATAAATAGCCCAGCATGGTGGCGGTTGGCAATAAATGGCTTATTCAATCAAACCACGGCCAGTTTTTACTATTTTCTTAGTTTTTTTCAATTCCGAAATCAACTTGTCCAAAATTCCATTGATAAAAACACCACTTTTAGGGGTGCTGAAATATTTCGAAAGCTCGATATACTCGTTCAGTGTCACTTTAACAGGGATTGTTGGGAACTCCATTAATTCGGCAAGAGCCATCTTGAGCAAAATTATATCCATCAAAGCGATTCGGTTCAGTTCCCAATTGCTGGCTTTTTCCTGAACAATTTTTTCAAACTCATTGCTTTTCAGAATCACTTTGTGGTAAAGCATGATTTGATATTTTTTATCCTCATCAGGTTCTTCTTTGCCATCGAGGCTATAAAGCGGAGGGAGTGGATCAAAATCGTGCTGATCTTCGGTAATACCTTTTATGATTTTGATTACCAGTTGGTTTGCAATATCAATATCTGACACCCATGAAATATTCTTTTCTTCATAAAAAAAGGCCAAGGCATTGTTTTCAGCCACATTTTCCTTAAAAACCCTGATGAGGAAATTGCGGTCGTTTTCAAAATTAATGTCCGAGGTCTGCATGTACCTTTTGTAGGAAGTTGAACTTATGAGTTCATTATAAATTTTTCTCACCATTTCGGTTTCATCCGACCAGTTGATTTTATAGGCGTTTACACGGCGCATAAAATCACGGTTTTGTATGAGTTTACCTATAAAAAGATTATCGATAAATTTGGTATTTGGGTGAAGATCTTCTTCGGTTGGGTAAAATTTGAGTTTGTTTTCTTCAATTCTTTTCCTGGCAAATTTTACAAGTTCAACCAGGAATGAAATCTGATAAATTATCAATTCAAAAATTCTTTCAGTGCTCCTTAACATGTTTTTTTCGCCAACACCAAGTTCCACATCGTTAGATACGAAATAGGAATAAAGAGCCTGTAACGTCTTGATTCGTAAATGCCTTCTGCTCAGCATAAAAATAATGAACTTGTAAAAATTAAATTAATCCGCGCAAAAGTAGCCTTTTTCAATTTGTAAGGAACTAACATTTTTTTACCGTCAACAAAGGAAGTTTATGCATGATTTTTATTGGCTGGATTATTTCTGACATATAAATTTTTATTTTTGCGTTGAAAAATAAATTAAACCCATCACCTATGGAAGGCACAGTTAAGAAAAAAAACAAGGAAGAAATTTACTCAAGAATTGTAAGGGCAGGAAAAAGAACTTATTTTTTTGATGTAAAGGAATCGCACAACACCGAAAGATTTCTCACCATTACCGAGAGTAAAAGGAGGTTCAGCAACGAAACAGGCAGATTTTTTTTCGAGAAACACAAGATTTTTCTGTATCGGGAAGATTTTGAGAAATTTGTCAACGGACTTGCCAGTGTCATGGAATTTGTAGAAACCGGCATAGCGCCCCCCCTGCGCTCCGACGAAACAGAGAACGATGAACAGCTTCCCGAATTCATTCACGATAACGTTGAAGAGGACACGGGAAACGATGAGGAAAAAAATTCGTAAAAATGAATGTAGTTTAAAAGCTGACCGGGTGTCAGCTTTTTTTTTGATTGATTTACAGATTGTTGATTACTTTTGTTAACATTAAGTGTACCAGCAGTATTTTAAGTTTTATTTTTGCCGATTGAGGAATACATAAATTACATGGGTAAAATTATTGCTATTGCTAATCAAAAGGGCGGCGTTGGTAAAACCACCACCGCAATGAATCTTGGGGCAGGTTTTGCTGTGCTTGAGTACAAGACATTGCTGATTGACGCTGATCCACAGGCCAATGCAACATCAGGCCTGGGGCATGATCCGCGAAATATTCAAAACAGTATTTACGAATGCATTATCGACGATGTAGAGCCACGCAATATTATTTTGCAGACAAGCACCCCCAATCTGAGCATTTTGCCTGCTCACATCGACCTTGTTGGTGCTGAAATTGAAATGATAAACCTGCCCAACCGCGAAAGAATGATGAAAAAAGTGGTTGATAAAGTGAAAGATGAGTTCGATTTTATTCTAATCGACTGTTCTCCGTCATTGGGTCTGGTCACAATCAATGCACTTACTGCCGCCGATTCGGTGATTGTTCCGGTACAATGCGAATATTTTGCACTCGAAGGCCTTGGCAAACTGCTGAACACCATAAAAATTGTGCAATCGAGACTCAATCAGAACCTCGACATCGAAGGAATTGTGCTTACCATGTACGATGCACGTCTCAGGCTCGCAAAACAGGTAGTTGAAGAAGTTCGGACACACTTTCAGCAAATGGTCTTCGATACCATTATTCACAGAAGTACAAAGCTGGGCGAAGCACCGAGTTTTGGCGAAACCATCATTCTTCACGATGCCGAATCGAGTGGGGCAATCAATTACCTGAACCTTGCCCGCGAAATTCTTCAAAAGAACAACATGACCCGTATGAATCAGAAAGATATTCAAATAGATTTTTTAAATGAAAAATAAACGGACCGCCTTAGGAAGAGGACTTGAAGCCATTTTGCAAAGTCCTGATACTGACATAACATCCAAAGACATTTCAGGTAATTATGTAGTAGGAGCAATTGCTGCAATCGAAATCGGGAAAATAGAAGCAAACCCTTTTCAGCCCAGAAATAAATTTGAAGAAGAAGCCCTGGCCGAACTGGCCTCATCAATTGGTGAACAGGGTATTATTCAACCTGTTACAGTAAGAAAACTTGGCTACGACAAATATCAGATAATAAGTGGTGAACGCAGGATGAGGGCAGCCAAACTTGCCGGCCTTACCGAAATCCCCTGCTACATCAGGGTTGCCAATGACGAGCAAATGCTCGAAATGGCGCTCATCGAAAATATTCACCGCGAAGATTTAAATGCCATCGAAGTCGGAATCAGCTATCAGCGCTTGATGGAGGAGTGCCGGCTTACCCAGGAAGAATTGAGTAAAAAAGTAGGAAAACAACGTTCAACCATCGCAAATTACGTCAGGCTACTCAAACTTCCGGCCGAAGTGCAGGTTGCCATCCGCGACGGACTTATCACCCAAGGGCATGCGCGAAGCTTCATCAACATCGAAGACCGTGAAGAACAGCTTATGCTTTTAAAAGACATTCTCGACAACGACCTTTCGGTAAGAGAAATAGAAAAGCAGGTTAAGAAAATTCAAAAATCGCGCAACAAAAGAGGCGTTAAAAAACCAACCGTTCAGTTACCTGAAAAATACCGCGAATTTCCAGTTTCCCTTAGCAGAGAACTTGGCACAAACGTCGAGTTTAAGCGCAACGCCAAAGGGAAAGGTAGCATTGTAATTCCTTTCAAATCAGACGAAGAACTTGAACGGATTATTACAGCAATCCAGAAACAGGGTTGATTTTCTCTTTTGAATACAAATGATAATGAGATTCCCGCGAAAAAGACCTGCAGATTGCCAATTGTTTAAGCCTTTTTTCAATACTTGTTTTTTACCAATAATTGTTCTCCTTATTCTATTGACGCCCAGCCCGTTTTCTTTCAAAACAATGTCGCAGGAAACAGGCTCGGCACCAGTGGCCGACAGTGTGCCAATTCATTCAGCAAGAAAAGCCACCTTCATGTCGATGGCTTTGCCCGGCCTAGGACAAGCCTACAACAAAAAATACTGGAAGATTCCAGTGATTTATGCAGGATTTGGTGTGCTGGGGTATTTTATCCACACCAATGGTACTGAATACAGAAAATTTCGGGAGGCCTACGACATTGTGGCAACCAACGATCCGTCAGGAGTCGACAATGAATATGTTCAAAGGTATAACCTCACCCAATTGCAGGAAGGCCGGAATTATTACCGGCGCAATTACGAGCTTTCGCTAATTTTCACAGGGTTGTTGTATGTGCTCAACATCATCGACGCAAGCGTGGATGCTAACCTTTACAGTTTTGAAATTAACGATGATGTTAGCCTGAGGTTTGAGCCCATGTCGAATCAGTATTTTACATATAAACCTGTGCCAGCTATAGGGTTACGGTATCGGTTCTGAAAAATTTCAATCATGAAAATAGCTTTGATTGGTTACGGAAAAATGGGGCGAACCATCGAAAGGGTGGCGCATGAATTGAATCACGAAATAATCGTTCGAATCGATTCAGAAGATGATTGGATCAAATTCGGCGCTCAACTTGATCATGCCGATGTAGCCATCGAATTTACAACTCCATCCACAGTTGCAAAAAATATCATGCGGTGCTTTGCTCTTGGAATTCCGGTCGTTTCTGGCACAACAAACTGGGATGATATGAAAAACAGCCTAAAGGTTGAGTGTGAAAATACGGGTTCCGCCATTGTTGCGGCCTCCAATTTCAGCCTGGGAGTCAACCTGTTTTACAGGATCAGCAACTACGCAGCCAGCCTCATGAAACTTTTTACCCAATATGATGTAAGAATAGAAGAGGTTCATCATCTGCAAAAGTTGGACGCCCCAAGTGGAACTGCAAAAGTGTTGGCCAACAACCTCTTGAAGATTTACAACCATAAAACCAGATGGGTGAATACTGACACTGATGATAAAAACCTGTTGGCTATCAGCTCGAAAAGGCTTGGCGATGTGACTGGAGATCATACGATTACCTTTTTTTCGGAATCTGACGAAATCCAGCTCAAACACGCAGCCAGGTCCCGCGATGGTTTTGCCCGCGGGGCGATTTTGGCCGCCAGTTGGGTAATTGGAAAAAAAGGATGGTTCACCATGGATGATGTGCTCGGAGAACTAACTGGTAATGATGCCGGGGTTTAACAATAATTAACAGCCAGCCGGCACGTGATGAAGGTTTTAAACGTTTCAAATTCTTAATTCAAAAAAAAATTATGGGTGTACTAATTTCGCTGATGTTGATTTTTACCTTTTTCCCGGTTTTTATGTACAAAATTTTCGAAAAAGCCGGAATCCCTTCAATGAAAAGCATTATCCCGGTAGTTAATTACTGGGAGTGGAATAAACTAAATGGTAAATCATGGTGGTGGTTTGCTTTGCTGTTTGTTCCATTCATCAATATTTTCATGGTTTTTCTGATGATTGTCGAAACCGCAAAAGCATTCAAGAAGCACGAACTGTGGGAACAAGCGCTGGCAGTGCTTTTTCCTTTTGTTTATCTTCCCTGGTTAGGCATCAGCCCCGACGAAAAATTTATACCTTTTGACAAGCGTGTTAAGGTTAAAAAGTCAGCAGTACGCGAATGGGTCGATGCCATTATCTTTGCCGTTGTTGCCGCCACCATCATCCGCACATTTATTTTTGAGGCATACACCATTCCCACTTCTTCGATGGAAAAATCGCTGCTCGTTGGCGACTTTTTATTTGTGAGCAAAATAGCCTATGGACCAAAAATTCCAAATACACCCATTGCGGTGCCGTTTGTTCATCATACACTGCCACTCACCCAATTTACCAAATCGTACCTCGAATGGATAAAACTTCCTTATTACCGTTTTCCGGGCCTGGGAAAGGTTGAACGCAACGATGCTGTTGTCTTCAACTATCCGAGTGGCGACACCGTGGTACTCGAACGACAAAATGAAGATTATTACCAGATAGTCCGTGATGCCGAAGAGCGCTTCAGAACCCAGTATGGCTCTCAGTACAAAGCCGGATCAGGCCGAAAATGGGTTTGGGAAAAGTATTCAGTCACTGCACGGCCCGTCGATAAACGCGAAAATTATATTAAAAGATGTGTTGCCCTGCCGGGCGACAACCTGCTCATTAAAGATAAAGAAGTGATTATTAACGGTGAAAAAGCTTATACTGCCCCCGACATGCAGGTTAACTACGAAGTTACAACCCAGGGAAAAGGATTCAACCAGTTTGAACTGCAAAAACTCCTTGAAGATTTAGGCATAAACGAAGGCAGGGCATTGGCAGCCAACAAGTTTATTCTTCCTCTGACTGGCAGCATGGTTGAAAGATTGAAGAAGAACCCTCGCATTCAGGGTGTTGAACTTGAAGTAAGGCCGGCAGGTGAGATTTATCCACCAATATTCCCGCACGACCCACAACACTTCAACTGGAATGAGGATAATTTTGGCCCGCTGACCATACCCAAAGCCGGTGCAACCGTTGACCTGACACCCGAAAATATTGCCCTTTACCGCAAACTTATCAAAGTTTACGAAGGAAATAAACTGGAAGAAAAAGACGGTAAAATTTTCATAAATGGCTCTGAAACAAATTCCTATACTTTCAAACAGGATTATTACTGGATGATGGGTGACAACCGCGATAATTCAGCCGATTCGCGTTTCTGGGGCTTTGTTCCTAACGATCACATTGTTGGTACAGCGGTTTTTGTATGGCTTTCGCTCGATAAAAATAAAAGCCTTTCCGAAGGCAAAATTCGCTGGAACAAATGTTTACGCACTGTTCATTAATTTCAATAACCACATGAAAATAAAGTTTTTATTGCTGCTGGTTCTTGTTTTTGTTTTCAATTCAGCATTCGCCCAAAAATCAAAGGGTAAGAATTTTACAGGAAAGATTGTGTATAAAATTTCCTACGAAAAAAACAACCTTGATGATGAAGTGACCGGGATGCTGCCGCGGTTGATGAGCATGTATGTTGGCCACAATAAAATAAAAACCGACCTGGTGACAGAACTTGGGACGCAAAGTGCTATTTACGATCTTTCGATGAAAACCAAAACCGCACTCATGGATATGATGGGCAGCAAATATGCCATCCGCGATACCTGGGAAACCATTCAGGCTGATCATGAAAAAAAACCAAAACCTCAGGTTGTTTTCACAGATGAAACGAAGGTTATTGCAGGTTTCAATTGCAGAAAAGCGGTTGTTTCGGTCAACGAAACGGAAGATTCCAAACCTGTCGAAAGTGTTGCCTGGTTTACCAACGAAATAGCTGTAAATCCTGAGATAAACTTCAGCAATGCATTGTTCAAGGACATCGATGGGGTGTTGATGGAATACGAGATGGAAGCAGGTACCGGTTTGATGATGAAATTTGTGGCTTTTTCGGTGGAGAAAATGAAAATTTCAGCCAGGGATTTTGAGGTCCCTGAAGGGTACACCGAAGTAACCCGGGATGAACTGATGAAGATTTTTATGAAATAAAAAGCCATTAGCTACTAAAACAAATCCTCTTTTTCATGGATGAAGAAGAGGATTTTTTTTATGCTACTTTTGCACCAAATTAATAATCCAGACAAAAATATAATGCCATCAAAAGTAAACCAGTTCAGGCAGGAAAAGCTTAAACAGGAGACCAAACAAAAGAAAAGGAAAAAACGTCGAATCGGCAATCCGGTCAAACCAACGGTAAAATTCTTTTCAAACCGTAAACTACACCAGGTTTTGGGTGTTTTTTTGGTTTTGTTTTCAGTATTTCTTGCACTTTCGTTTATTGCTTATCTGCAAACCTGGAAGGCCGACGATACGATATTCAGCAGGCCATTTTGGGATACATTGTTCAACCGCGAAGTTAGAGCCGAAAATTTCATGGGAAAAATTGGCGGGTGGGTTTCTCACCTGGCCATTAAGAAATCCTTTGGGCTTTCGGCCTGGTTTTTTGTTTTTATATTTTTAGCCGGAGGGCTAAAGTTGGTTTGGCCGCGTATCCCTGTTTCTTTCCTCAAGGTTTTCCAGGTTTCGTTACTCGGAATTTTATGGTTTTCAGCAACTTTTGCCTATCTCGTTCCAAACGAAATGGACGGTTTGCTGCCGGGCTGGTTTGGGCTTTATATTCATAGTTTTTTAAACAACCTGATGGGAAGACCCGGAACCGGATTGTTGCTTCTGTTTGTGCTGATCAGCTTTTTGATCATCACCGGATTTTTCATCTTTTTCAAGAAAAATACCACCACTGACGACAATGCCAATGATGACTACGGCGAAACCTCCGGGAAAAACCGGATGGCAAAGGATGGCGGTAAATACAATGTTGAAGAATTTGCCGTTGATGACCACGAACCCGTTGAAAAGCCGGTAGCACAACCCAAAACCAGGCCTGCAGAAAAAGAAAACAAGGTGTATGGCGAGGTTGAACTGGTTCCGGTAGTTTCAAAAACAACCAGGCAACAGAAACCTGCTTCGGCCAGCAAAGTTGATTTCAGTATCGAAAATTTGAACAGGGAAATTGAAATCATCGAAAAACCTGCCGAAAAATCTGCCGAAAAGATGGTAAACAATACATTCGGCAAACCGCTGGACAAATCATCTGAAAAGGGGGGGCAAAAAGCGGGAACTCCCGAGCGGCAAGGTCTCGAAACAGATTACGACCCCAGGCTCGATTTGCCTCATTACAAGTTTCCTACACTCGACCTGCTCAACAACTATGGCAGCGACACCATCAATGTAAGGAAGGAGGAGCTGGAGGATAACAAAAACCGGATTGTGGAAACCCTTAATCATTACCAAATTCAGATACAAAAGATTAAGGCAACCATTGGGCCAACAGTTACCCTTTACGAAATTGTGCCGGCGCCTGGGGTGAGGATTTCAAAAATTAAAAACCTTGAAGACGACATTGCCCTGAGCCTTTCGGCACTCGGAATCCGAATCATTGCGCCTATTCCCGGAAAGGGCACTGTGGGCATCGAGGTACCAAATCAGAATCCTGACATTGTTTCGATGCGTTCGGTATTGGCGTCCGAAAAGTTCCAGAGCACCAAATTTGATCTACCTTTTGTGATGGGCAAAACCATTGCCAACGAGGTTTACATAGCCGACCTCACCAAAATGCCACATATTTTGATGGCCGGAGCAACCGGTCAGGGAAAATCAGTTGGGCTCAACGCAATCATTGCATCCTTTCTTTACAAAAAACATCCTTCGGAGCTGAAGTTTGTGATGGTTGACCCCAAAAAGGTGGAACTAACCCTTTTTTCAAAAATAGAAAGGCATTACCTGGCCAAGCTTCCTGATGCCGAAGAAGCCATCATCACCGATACCCGAAAGGTAGTACGCACACTCAATTCGCTTGGGATTGAAATGGATACGCGTTACGAATTGTTGAAGGATGCGCAGGTTAGAAATATTAAAGAATACAACTCCAAATTCCTGATAAGAAAACTGAACCCTAACGAGGGGCATCATTTCTTGCCCTACATCGTGGTTATCATCGACGAATTTGCCGACTTGATCATGACCGCCGGCAAAGAAATTGAAATACCACTCACAAGGCTGGCGCAGCTTGCCAGGGCTGTGGGTATTCACCTTGTCATTGCCACACAGCGGCCCTCGGTAAACATCATCACTGGCTCCATAAAGGCAAATTTCCCGGCACGGCTTGCTTTCAGGGTTATTTCGAAAATCGATTCACGCACCATACTCGACAGCCCTGGCGCAGATCAGCTCATCGGCAGGGGCGATATGCTCCTTTCTACCGGCAGTGAACTGATACGGTTGCAATGTGCATTTATCGATACGCCCGAAATCGACAAAGTGACTGAATTTATTGGTTCGCAGCGCGGTTATCCCGACGCCTATCATCTACCCGAATTTGCCGACGACCAGGCCGAACCCATCCTTGAATTCGACCCCAGCGAACGTGACCCGCTTTTTGAAGAATCGGCAAGAATTTTGGTTGCAAACCAACAGGGATCAACTTCACTGCTGCAGCGCAAGCTGAAAATTGGCTACAACCGTGCCGGCAGAATCATCGATCAGTTGGAAGCCGCAGGTATTGTCGGACCTTTTGAAGGCAGCAAAGCCCGTGAAGTCCTTATTAAATCAGAAATTGAACTCGAAGATTTTTTTAGAAATTTTGATAACAACAGATAATTGAATTGCATGAAAACAAATGTTTTAAAATTAATGTCAACTACATTGTTCCTGATCTTTATCCCTGTCCTGCAGTTTGCTCAGTCAAAAGATGCACAGGCAGCCGAAATCCTTCAAAAAGTAACCGCCAAAACACTGGCTTACAGCTCGCTTGACCTCGAATTTTCTTATCAGATGGAAAATGCTGAAGCCAACATCAATGAGATAACCAATGGAAAAGTGTTGGTGAGTGGCGATAAATACAAGCTTGAAATAGCTGGGCAAAAGGTGCTTTGCGATGGAAAAACCATCTGGACAATAATTCCTGACGCCGAAGAAGTGCAGGTAAACAATGTATCGGATGGTGATAATGCTTTTTCACCCACAAAAATGCTGACAACTTACAGCGAAAAATACAAATCGAAGCTAATACCCAGGGTGACCGAACTAAACGGTGTGAATGTTCATGCGCTTGAACTTACCCCAAACGAGAAGAAAAACTTTGATAAGGTGAATCTTTTTGTAAATAAAGACAAAATGCAACTATATGCAATTTCTGTTTTCGACCAAAGTGGAAGCGTTTACACCTACACAATTACCAAATTTGTGACTGATGTTCCTGTGAAGAACACTGATTTCACCTTCTCCTCGGCTGAGTATCCTGGTTATGAAGTCATTGATATGAGATAAAATGATGCTTCACAAATCATGACCCGGTAAAAATTAAGGAAGTAAAACGCAGAAGTAATTTTCAAGAAATGAATTGCGGGCATTGATAAACGTATCAGTGCCCGCATTTTATTATTTTTTCAGATGGTGTTCAGGATAACAGTAAAGTTCCTCCGCCTCCAGATAATTTTACGAGCGACCTGATTCGTTAAAAACCGCGGTGTAATGTTTCAACGAGCGTAAAACCAATACGATCATGGTAGTAACGATTAGGGTGATATTGGCAGGCGATTTCCATTCAAACGATTGTTTTTCAAAATAATAACGGAAATTATCGATAAAAGCAAATCCCAGAACAGTGGCCAGCACCCCCGAATATTCGCGCCTAAGTACACTTTTCAATGAAAAGGGGATGGTAGATTTTTTGTACTTTCTGAAAGCAGGTATAAAAGCAGGCGCTTCCAGAGACCAGTTAAGATAATTTTCACCGAATTTTTTCTCAAGAAACCGTTCTTCAGCAAACATAATCCGTTCGTAATAAAGCCAGTATCCCAGCGAAACAATCAGCACAAAATAAAGATTGTAGGTAAAAAAAACGATTCCGATCCACATAAGATAATTTCCGAGATACAATGGGTGCCGTATAATGGAATAGATGCCCGAGGTATTTAACTGCTCAGCAACCTGCCCTTCGCGGGTATTGCGTCCCGATGTTCCCGCTGGTGTTGTTCCGATGGTAATAGCTCTGATGATAAATCCCATAAAACTGAGGGCGATAGCCACAATTTGAATGATGAGTGTGGAGGTTTGGTTGAGATACGAAATATCGGTGATGTAAACAATAGGTATGGCAATCAGGAAAAGAAATACAGGTATTTGCCCCCTGTGACGAAACAAATAGTTACCGCTTTCTTCAAGAGAGTGTATTAAAGCCATTGATGTAATTTTTTTTGGTGAATCCTGTGGCAAAAGTAGATTTTTTATCCGATCATGGGCTACCAAAAAACCAGCTGCCCGTTTATTCTTTTTGCTGATGACCAATAGGTCTCGTTTTGTTGAACAATGGTTTACAAATCAGATACATTTTTAAAATTTTCGATCGGCCAGTTCAAAGGCATTTTTTATCGATTTGGCAAAAGGTGCTTTACATCAACAACTTGGGAGCAAAATCAGTAACTAATTTTTGCGATAATTTGAAATTTCATCTATTGGCAGATTGATTTTGCTGTGTGATAACTTTTTTTACATTTGCACATCTCCGGATAAGTAAAGATAACCGGCAGGCTTTCCTGGAATTTTTTCATTATTTATCAAACAAAAACATTTTAGACGATGGAAGATTACAACAATTCATTAAAGAGCTGGATCGATGACGAAAAGGCAGCGGTAGAATTTATTAATGTTGTTGCAAAGTTGTGGTTTGAGAAATCGGTTGAGTTGATTTTGCTCAGAAGCCAGCTTATCGACAGAGGCAGTGGAAAAGTACTCAACAAACATGTCCGTGCCGAGACCATTCTCAATAAACCAGTCAGGGTAAAAGATTCGCTGCTCTTAGCCAAGGCCATTCTTGCTGAAGACATTGCACCGGCACGTATCGACATAGGCCGCCTCAATTCAGAGTGGACAGACGAAAAAAGCAAGCACAATCATGTCAGCGACTTTGTTCGTGATAAACTGAAAGATTTTCTGGGTGTACCGCCGCGAAGTTCAAAAGTGCAGGATGTTGTACTTTATGGATTTGGCCGGATAGGCCGGATTCTTGCCCGTGAACTGATTCAGATTACCGGAAACGGAACACAACTTCGGTTAAGAGCCATCGTCACCAGGAGCAACAGCCCTGAGGATTTAAGAAAACGTATTTCACTTTTCAGAAAAGACTCGGTGCACGGCACTTTCAATGGTGTTGCCAACGAGGATATCGAAAACAACTGTTTTCGCATCAACGGAAACATCGTCCACATGATTTCGGCCAGCAACCCCGAAGAAATCGATTACACAAAATATGGTATCTCCGACGCTTTGGTCATCGACAATACAGGTGTTTGGCGCGACAGGGCAAACCTGAGCCGGCACCTGAAATCGAAAGGTGTAAGTAAGGTACTGCTTACCGCCCCGGGAAAAGGCGACATTCCGAACATTGTTTATGGAGCAAATCAAAACAGCCTCGATGTTGACCATGAAACTGTATTTTCAGCCGCATCGTGCACTACCAACGCCATTGTGCCAGGGCTTATCGTGATAGAAAAAAATTTCGGAATCATCAAAGGACATATCGAGACCATCCATTCCTACACCAACGACCAGAACCTGCTCGACAACTACCACAAAAAAACACGTCGTGGCCGTTCTGCACCTTTAAACATGGTAATTACAGAAACCGGAGCCGGAAGCGCTGCAGCAAAAGCAATCCCGCAACTTGCCGGAAAGCTTACTTCAAATGCCGTACGTGTGCCTACTCCTAACGTATCGCTCGCCATTTTAACCCTGGAAATAGAAAAAGCAACAACCGTTGAGGAGGTAAATGAGGCTTTCAAAACAGCTTCCCTCACCGGAAAACTCATCGAACAAATTCGTTACAGCAATTCTTCCGAGTTTGTTTCATCCGATGGAATTGGCGATTCATGCGCCTGCATTTACGATATGCCCGCTACCAAGGTTTCTAACGACGGTAAAACCGTAATCGTGTATTTATGGTATGACAATGAGTTTGGTTATTCATCGCAGGTGATAAGGCTTGCAAAACATATTGGAAAAGTTAAAAGTTACCGGTATTACTAAAACCATCCTACCTTTTTAGTTTATCGGATTAAAGTGTTTAGAATTTTTTTTTGGGCAAACGTTCTGTTTGCCCTTTTTTTTACCATAAAAAGGATGAGCCAGGTCCGAATCCCGAAACTGCCATAATATCCTGCCCGTTGCCTGCCCCCAAAAGTTATGAATGCAGGTTCTGGTAACGAAAAATTAGTTTTTAACTGGATTCAAGGATTGTTATCATTTTTAAAATCAAAGTAGTTATTTTGCAAACCGAAAAATTAATCAGCATATGGCAAACACAAAATACATTTTTGTTACTGGTGGTGTAACATCCAGCCTTGGCAAAGGAATCATTTCGGCCTCATTAGCTAAGTTGCTTCAGGCCAGGGGGTTTTCGGTAACCATTCAGAAACTCGATCCGTACATCAACATCGATCCGGGAACGCTAAATCCTTACGAGCATGGCGAATGTTATGTTACCGAAGATGGTGCTGAAACCGACCTCGACCTGGGACATTACGAGAGATTTTCCAACATTCCCACCTCGCAGGACAACAACATCACAACCGGCAGAATTTACCGGGATGTGATCGAAAAAGAACGGCGGGGCGATTATCTGGGCTCCACCGTACAGGTTATTCCGCATATTACCGATGAAATAAAATACCGGATAAAACTATTAGGCAACAAGGGAATGTACGACATTGTGATAACCGAAATTGGTGGAACAGTCGGCGATATCGAATCATTGCCCTACATTGAAGCTGTTAGGCAAATGCGATGGGAAATGGGCAGCAATTGTCTGGTCATTCATCTTACCCTTGTGCCATACCTGGCAGCAGCCCAGGAATTAAAAACAAAGCCAACCCAACATTCGGTCAAAACACTTCTGGAACAGGGAGTTCAGCCCGACATTATCGTTTGCCGTTCCGAAAAGCACCTCAATCCTGGTCTAAAAAACAAGATTGCATTATTTTGTAATGTTTCGGTTTCTTCCGTCATCGAATCCATTGATGCTGAAACCATTTATGATGTACCCTTGCTGATGCATGATGAAAAGCTTGACACCGAAGTTCTCCGAAAACTTCAACTGCCTGCCGACGGCGAACCAGACCTGAAAAAGTGGCAGGAATTTCTTTACAATTATAAAAATCCGGGATACGAAATCAACATTGGGCTTGTTGGAAAGTACGTTGAACTGAAAGATGCCTACAAATCTATCAGCGAATCGTTTATTCATGCCGGGACCGTTAATGGCTGCCATGTTAATGTAAAAATGATCCATTCTGAAATTATCGAGGAAAGTGGAGTTGAAGCTAACCTTAGCGGTCTTGACGGGATTTTGGTTGCCCCCGGCTTTGGCTCACGCGGAATTGAGGGAAAAATTCTGGCCATAAAATATGCACGCGAAAACAAAATTCCATTCCTCGGTATTTGCCTTGGGATGCAATGTGCTGTGATTGAATTTGCCCGCAATGTGCTGGGTTACGAAAAAGCCAATTCCACCGAATTCAATGCCCGTACGCCCTACCCCGTAATCGACATGATGGAGGAACAAAAAAAGATTTCGGGACTTGGTGGAACCATGCGGCTTGGAAGTTACAAATGCACCATCACGGCGGGGTCGAAAGCCTGGACTGTTTATCAGTCGGAAACCATTAGTGAAAGGCACCGTCATCGCTACGAATTCAACAATAAATACACCCAAGAGTTTGTAAAAGCAGGACTTTTGCAAACGGGTATCAATACACAGGGGCACCTCGTCGAAATTGTCGAACTGGCTGATCATCCCTGGTTTGTGGGTGTGCAGTTTCACCCTGAATATAAAAGTACCGTTGCCAATCCCCACCCTATTTTTGTCAGGTTTGTCAATGCATCCGGCCAATATTACAAATCCAAAAAAGTTTAACTAATTGTCTATCTTTGCGCCCGCATTTTTAATAACTCAACGATTCAATTTTCATGGATAGAAATACAATTATCGGACTGGTTCTGATTTTTGCCCTCTTTGTGGGCTTCACATTATTAAACCAGCCTTCAAAAGAAGAAATCGAACGGCGCCAGCGGGTTCAGGATTCGTTGGTTCAGGTCAGGTGGCAGCAGGATTCGGTTAGGCAGGCCGATTTTGCTAAAAAACAACTGCAGATTCAAAACACTGAGTCAGCAGATGCAAGCACCACCCGCGATAAACAAGCCTTGATGGAAAAAGTTGGCGTGTTTTCAAATTCAGTTAATGGTGAAAAAAAATATTTCATTCTCGAAAATAAATACTTAAAAGTTAAGCTTTCGGCAAAAGGTGGAAAAATTGTAAACGTACGTTTGAAGGATTATGAGACATTCGATTCGTTGCCGTTGAATCTTTTCAACAATGAAAATACCCGGTTTGGCTATACATTTTTTTCCAACAACCGCATTATCAATACCAACGACCTGTATTTTCAACCCTATTATCCCACCCATAAATGGCAAGGCAAGGATTCTATTTTCATTTCAGAAAACGATAGCGTTTCATTTGCCATGCGCCTTTATGCTGACCTCGATTCGTCGTCCTTTAACCCCAACAAATACATCGAATACGTTTACACCCTTTACGGTGAAAAATACATGACCGGCTATACCCTTAACATTGTAGGAATGAACGATGTGGTTGACCCGGGGACCAGTTTCTTTGATCTTGCCTGGGAGGCTGACCTTCGCCGTCAGGAAAAAAACGTTCAAAACGAACGAAACGAATCGACAGTTTTTTACAAATATGACAAAGACGAAGTAGATTATTTGAAAGAAACCAAAGATGGACAGGAAAAACTGGTAACTCCTGTAAAATGGATTTCATTTAAAACACAGTTTTTTCTGGCCACCATTATTGGCAATGAAGCCTTCAGCAATGCCGAAATAAAAACCTTTACCGATCTGGCCAATACTGACAGGCACTACAATAAATCGGTATCGGCGTTGATTGCTGTGCCGGTTGACAACCTTGCCAATGAAAGCATACCGATGAGGATGTATTTTGGCCCCAATAAATACAGCACACTCAAAAAATTCCACCTCGATCTCGAACGTCAGATTTACTTAGGCTGGAGTTTCTTTCTGATGGCCTGGATAAACATCTATGCAGTAATACCCGTTTTCGACTGGCTTGGTGGATATGGCTGGAATTACGGGATTGTAATCCTCATACTTACCATTTTGCTCAAAATTGTCCTTTTCCCTATAGCCTACAAAACCTACACCTCATCGGCCAAGATGAGGGTACTTAAACCCGAGGTTGACGAGTTATCCAAAAAATTCCCAAAACCCGAGGATGCCATGAAAAAACAGCAGGCCATCATGGGGCTTTACAAAAAGGCCGGAGTGAACCCAATGGCCGGCTGCGTGCCGATGTTGCTGCAATTTCCTATCCTTATCGCCATGTTCCGTTTTTTCCCCTCTTCCATCGAGTTGCGTCAGCAGAGCTTCCTGTGGGCACACGATCTTTCGAGTTATGATTCGGTACTCAATCTGCCTTTCAACATACCCTTTTATGGCGACCATGTGAGCCTTTTCACCCTGTTGATGACAATTTCGACAATATTCTACACCAAAATAAGCAACGACATGATGGGCTCAACCAGCACCCAGATGCCTGGCATGAAAACCATGATGTACATAATGCCTGTTATGTTCCTGGGCATTTTCAACAACTACGCTTCTGGTCTTAGCTACTATTACCTTTTGGCCAACCTGCTGACGTTTGCCCAGATGTGGCTGATTCGCAGAACCATCAACGAGGACAAGATTCACGCGCAGATTCAGGAAAACAAAAAGAAACCTGTGAAAAAATCAGGTTGGCAACAGCGACTTGAAGAAATGGCAAAACAACGCGGTTATAATCCCAATGTAGGGAAGAAAAAGTAAATAGTCGTAAGCCTGCCCCGCCGGAGGCGTGGTCGTAATTCGTAAGAAGTAAGTCGTAAGTTTTAGTGGAAAGTGTGCGATAATTGTTGTCTGTTTGCAATCTGTAAAAAAGGACAATAGCGCAAATACCGTTGGCCATTCCAGGAAAAAGGACGCAAGCCCCGATCCAAATAGCCGGTAATTAAGAATTGATTTCAAGGAGGGGATGGCGGCCTTGAAAATAGCAAAGGGCAAAGCGCAGAGGGCACAGCGGCAAAAGGACGCAAGCCCCGATCCAAATAGCCGGTAATTAAGAATTGATTTCAAGGA
>CALFEP010000156.1 GCA_937950125.1 uncultured Bacteroidota bacterium | reverse complement strand
CAAATTTCGCTGAACATCATCAGCGAATTTCCGGTGAATGTGATGGATGAAATTCTGGTAAGTACCGACAATTTTGTGAAGCTGCTTACTAAAAAGGATGAAACTTCGCTCAGGCAATTTTTTGCGGATGACCCGTTTCTTTATGAAAAAGTAATGGATTATATTGATCACAACCAACCTACACCCAGAATTGGAAAAACAGAGGCCAAAGTGAACGAAACCCGCGCCGGCTATGAAGTGCGTAAAATTGAGGTACATCACTCCTACCCTACCATCAGCAGGCAGTCCACCGAATATCTGGTGTTGGATTTTGACAAAATGGGCAGGATGACCGATTTTAACCTTTGTATAACCGATGATCTTTACGAAAAATTTGTTGAACAATCGGTGTATGGCCAGGATTGGGGCAACCGGCAGGAAATCATCAAGTTTATAGAAAAATATCGGACGGCATACCTCACCCGAGATATCAAAACCATCGGCCTGATGTTTGCCGAGGAAGCGCTGATCCTGATTGGCCGGAAAATAGAACCCAGCCAAAAGAAACAGGCTGATGTTACTTACCAGCAACTGCCCGGCCAGCCCGGATTCGAGCAATTGCAGCTCACCAAACAGCAATATTTAACCCGCCAGAAACAGATTTTCGACAAGCAAAAAGACATTTTCATCGATTTCAGCGCATTCGACATCATGAAGAAAAACAACTCCCCCGGCGTTTACGGCGTGGAAATGCGGCAAAACTATTCCTCGACCACCTACGCCGATGAAGGTTATTTGTTTTTGCTGATCGATTTTACCGAAAAAGACCCGCTCATTTACATCCGCGCCTGGCAGCCCAACGAGTGGGATTCGACGGCTTTGGTAAATACTTCGAATTTCAGGATTTATAAATAGCCACCCGGTGACTGTTTAAGCTGTTTTTGCTATTTTCTCCGGCAAATACACCGGGTGAGTTAACAATCCAATTAAAAAACAAAACCCACTGAATACAATGTTATCGGGTCTTTTTCGGTTTTAAACCAATAATCGATTTTACCATAAAAACCAAACTTCTTACTCAGCCGAAGTGGCAAAGTGGCGCCAATCACGGGTGTTTCAAAACGTTTGGTCTGGTCATCGTCGTCGTTGGTGAATTCTCTCTTGCCATATCCTGCATGAAGCATAAACTCGATGGGGTAAATAATTCTGACACCCGACTGAATTGAGAATGCATACGAGGAATAATGATCAAAATCAATATTTCCGGTGGATGAAATATCCATATAGGAAACAACCAGCCCAATTTTTCCCCAGCCATAAATCTCACCTCCCATTGCCCCTTCGGCAAATATCACGCCCAGCCCATAGGCATCCGAGGGTTTCAGGTTCACAAACTTGCGTTTCCGTTTGTTGTCGCCATTGATCACACCTTTGCGGGTTCTGAATCCGGGCTTTTCGACTGTAAAATTATGAAGTCCCTGCTTTATAAAAACCTTTCCCGGAGTTGTTTTGCTTTCGCCGCCATCAATTGAAACCGTTGCACCGCCTGGATTACTTTTAAAATAAACTTCTTTTCCGATTGGTTTTAAAATAAAATCAAAACTGGTTTTTCCATAATCGACCACAATGGTCTGATGATAATCTTCATAGCCCATTTTTTGCAATCTAATTTGATGTTTTCCAAACGTTAGAAACACCGACTGGTTTGTCTTCCCCATGCTTTTATCATCAATGGTTAGTGCTGCATCGCCTGGGTTGCTTCTTAATTCCACATCCAGCCCGGTTACGAGTTTTTCGTTCACTTCGGACACCTGACTATCCTTAATCACAACTTGTTTAACGACAGTGCCGTAGCCGGGCTTTTCGAGTGAAAGCTTATATTCACCAACCAACAAACCAGGAATAGTAACTGGCGTGGTGCCGTGATTTTTGCCATCAACATTAATGGTAACATCAATTGGGTTGGTTATCACTTTTAGTGAACCAGTGATTGGTTTCGGATACAGCGTTATTTCAACCGGTTCCCCAATCGTAATCGTCTGCTTCACAGGATTGGTAATAAATTTATCGCGTTTGCCTTCAATGGTGTAAACGCCTGGATTGAGCCGTCCCTGCCAGGTTCCGTTTCCTTTAAGGGTTTCGTTTATATAAATTTCGCAGGCCGGGTCGGAGTTAATTTTTACGAAGGCAAAGGTAGGTTTCATGGAGATTACCAGGTCTTTAATCTCGCCGGCACTTACTGTCATCTTTTGCGTAGTGGTTTCGTAATCGTTCATACTCACCGTAACCGTTGATTCGCCTGCATTTACTTCCAGCATACAAGATGTAACCTTATTTGTTGGAATTCCGTTCAAACTAACCGAAGCGCCATTTTCGGGAGAGGTTGACAGGTTGATGGTTCCAAAGTCGGGTGAGAGTTCGAGCTTTATATCTTTTGTCAGACCTGCGTTTAGCTGAAAGGTTTCACTTTTGCTCCCATATTTCGGAAGCCTTAAGGTTACGGTGCATAATCCTGCTGGCACTTTTTCGATTGTGCAAGGTGTTACAACCCCCGTTATATCATTCCCATTCAAATTTACAAAAGCGCCAGGTGGTAAACTTAAAATGTTGATGGAACTGTAATTTTGCTTCAGGGCAACATCCAACACCGACTTTTTTGTTGGTTTCAGCTCAATGACGCCGCTGTCGGGTAAATAGAGTTCCTTTTTAAGTTTCCATTTATACCTTCCCACCAACATTTCGCTCTGGTAGGTGGTTTTGCCCACGGGTTGGTCGTTCAGGTAAACATCGGCTCCATCGGGCTGGCTGGTTATTACAAGCCACTGTGATTGCAGTTTTTCGAGGTTCCACTCAAAAAACACCTTTTTATCGCTTACATCAATGGTATCGTGGATGGTTTGAAATCCTTCGCTTGAAATACTGATGGCATGTTTACCTGTGGAAAGGCTGAATGTCCCGGCGTTTTCGGCAGGTTTTTCATCGATGGTCAATAGTGCATCTTCCGGAGAAAAATGCAGGGTAACAGGCAACAGGTTTTCTGTTTTGTCGCCTGCAATTTCTATTTGCCAGATTTCTGTGGATTTCAGCATGATTCCATATTCCGACAAGATGATTTTCAATGGTTTGTAGCCAATTTTCAGCACTTCAAGAACGCGTTCGGTGGGCGTAAGGTAAACAATGTCTTTTCCGGGATTATCGTCAATATTTCCAACAATGCCATCGTAAGAATCGTATCTGAAACCATCCATGTCAGAAATGATCTGTACCGCTGCACAAAAATTACCATTCTGATCGCGGCGGGCAACAATTTCACCCGAATCGAGCTTCCTGGGCTTTCCAACGACGGTCATTTCCCTTAACTCCTGACCTACAGCAGCTGTAAAGGAAAACAGTATCAATAAAATCAAAGAGAATTTCGTCATAATTCAAGACCTGTGAACTGCATCAGGTCAGGTTTCAAAAGTAAAAATAATTTCAGTTTCAGGTTTTTGAAAATGTTCGTATTGATTTTGTTGTAAATCAAAATATTACTTCGTTATTCAACAATTTTTAAGGGCATTTGTATGGATCGGACCAATCATGATTCTGTGCTGCTAAAGAAATCGAAGAAACATTTCCACCCAAAAATGGTTTAAGATTTCAATACCGGCGAAGTTTGCAATCGGCAACAACAACAACAGTTCTTTGATTCAAATGCAACCTTTTACCATTTTTTTAACTTAAAATGCGGATATTTGCAGTTTAACTGGTTAGAAAACAGCGATAAGTTCAGGACTTACGGCATTAAATTTTGACAGAAAACAGGTTATTATACTTAATAAACTAATTATGAAGAAATTATTTACATTATGGCTGGTGTTGACGGGCATGTTACTCTTCAACAACGCCACTTTTTCTCAGGATACACCCATTCACCCCAATTACCTGGGCTATGGCACTTTCCACGGTGAAACCCCTCCGTTGCGCGATCTTCCGCCGATAACCTACGAAGAATATCAGGACATGGTGGCCAAAGCCCACAAGAAATTCCTGAATCCCAAACTTCAGCACCGCTCTTACCCTTTTGCTGATCAGGCACTACCCAGAGGTTTCGATGAAGTTTGGCAACGAACCATGGGAACCACCGAAGTACCCAAATCACCCATCGTGAATTTTGCCGGACAGACATCTCCCTATTTTCCATCAGATTGCAACGGTACCGCCGGACCAAACCACTACATGCAAACCATCAACTGCGTTTACGCTATTTACAGCAAAACAGGTGCTTTGATGGCAGGGCCAACAAACATGAATACACTTTTTGCTGGTGTTACCGGCTCAACTTACAACGATGGCGATCCACTGGTACTTTATGATGAACAGGCACAACGCTGGCTTGCAGTGGAATTCTCCATCAGTGGTTCAAACGATTACATGCTTGTGGCTGTTTCAACTACGAACGATCCTACCGGAACCTGGTATAAATATTCATTTGATGTTGCTGACTTGCCCGATTACGAAAAATTTGGAATTTGGCAGGACGGATATTACATGGGCGATAACAACAGTTCGTCCAACGACATTTATGTTTTCCAGCGATCGGTGATGCTTACGGGCGGGGCCAACCCGGCAATGATAGGTTTTAACAACCCGTGGCGCCCCTCCACCATCGATGGTTTTATGTGTGTTCCCCCGCTGGATAATGATGGTCCGGCGGCTCCGGCCGGAAGTCCGGGAATATTTATTACGATAAACGATGATGCTATTGGCGGTGGTAGCGATCAATTGTGGATTTACGAATTGACAGCCAATTGGACAACCCCATCTTCGTCAACATTCACGCGTGTTCAGCAGCTGAATGTATCAGCCTTTGACAGCAATTTTGGCAATACCTGGGACAATATTGTTCAACCCGGTACCAGCCAGAAACTGGATGCCATCCCGATGGTGATTATGAATCCCCCGCAGTACCGTAATTTTGGTTCCTACCAAACCATTGTTTGCTGCCACACTGTGGATGTGGATGCCACTAACCATGCCGGAATCCGTTGGTACGAACTTCGCCGTGGAACCCAGACTTCCGGGGGCTGGTCGGTGAGGCAGCAGGGAACCTACGCGCCCGATTCGCACTCACGCTGGATGGGAAGCATCATGCTTAATGGCAGCGGCCAGATCGGATTGGGATATTCCATTTCGAGCTCAACCATTTACCCCGGAATCAGGTACACCGGGCAGTCATCCTCAGCTTACAACAGCGCCAACGGAATTATGGATATTCCTGAAGAAATCATCCAGACAGCCACAACATCCCAGTCAAGTTACAATCGCTGGGGCGATTATGCACAAATGTCGGTTGACCCCAGTGATGACAAAACATTTTGGTTTACAACACAATATGGTGGTTCGAGGCAGACAAAAATTGCTTCATTTAAATTTGGAAATGCACCAACTGTTACTACGTTACCAGCCTCCACCATAACCACCAATTCAGCCTACCTTAACGGGACCGTTAACCCAAATGGGTTGGCCACCACGTGGTATTTTCAATGGGGCACTACCACCAGCTACGGAAATACAACAACCATAACTTCGGCAGGTTCGGGAACCGTTGCAGTAAATGCAAGCGCAAAGCTTTCGAACCTGACTCCCGGTGTAATGATTCATTACAGACTTGTTGGCCAGAACACTGATGGCACCACTTACGGAAACGACCTGACTTTTACACCGGGAGCTGCCTCGGTGACAACTGCTGCAGTCACTTTAATTACCACAAGCAGCGCTGTTTCAGGTGGAAACGTGGTTTCCGACGGCGGAACCGAAGTAACCGCACGCGGGGTGTGCTGGAGCACCACCACAAATCCCACCATTTCCAACAATCACACCTCTGATGGCACGGGTACCGGAATTTTCATCAGCACAATTCCGGGATTGTCAGCAAATACAACCTATCATGTTCGTGCATACGCTACCAATGCCAATGGTACTTTTTATGGAGAGGACCTTACTTTTACCACACTTTGCGGTGTTATCAGCACTTTCCCATGGAATGAAGGCTTCGAAAATTCAGGAACCATTCCCTCCTGCTGGACTCAGGAACAGGTGAACAGTTCAGGCCTTGACTGGGTTTTTATTACCGGTAACGGAGCTACAAATCCACCCAATGCGCATACAGGTACCTACAATGCCTGCCTGAAAGACAACACCACTTCTGATAACATTACACGGCTCATAACACCTCCTATAAATTTAAGCCTAATTTCCAATCCAACCCTTACATTCTGGCACACCCAGGCTCAAGGTACTACGTCAACGCGACAGGATCAGCTTTATGTGTATTACCGGACTTCAGCCACCGGTACCTGGACCTTGCTGGCATCCTACACCTCAAGTATTACTACATGGACACAGCGGACAATCACACTACCCAACAGCAGCAGCGAATATTACATCAATTTTCAAGGGAATGCCAAAAGGGGACGGGGGGTGTGCATCGACGATGTTTCGATCACCGGAACCAATCCAACCTTGAGTGTCACACCGTCAAACCGCGATGTAAATTATACAGCAGGCAGTACGACATTTTCCGTAATTTCAAATTCATCATGGACTACCTCAAGCAATCAGGGCTGGTGCACCACAACCCCTTCAGGAACTGGCAACGGAACCATACAGGTGAACTACCTGACTAACACATCCAATCTGCAACGCATTGCAAGTATTACCGTCACTGTAACTGGCCTCACACCAGTAATAGTCACGCTTACACAGGCCGGAATACCCTGCACCGACCCCACAGCCTTTGCCGGCAACGACAATACAACCTGTGGAACTTTACCGTATCTGATTTCCGATGCTGCTGCCACAAACTACAGTTCAGTGTTGTGGTCAACTTCAGGAAATGGCAGTTTCAGCAATACCGCTATCATCAATCCTGAGTATTTTCCAGAAACCGGAGCGACCGCATCAACCGTTATCCTCACCCTTACAGCTCAGCCAATAAGTCCCTGCATCAACGCTGCCACCGACAATATGCTGCTATTCATCCAGCCAGTGCCAACAGTAAATGCTGGCGAGGATATTTCGATCCTCGATTATGTGAATGTTCAGTTGTCGGGAAATGCCACCTCATACCAGACAACAAATTGGACAACCTCCGGCGATGGTTATTTCGACCAGCCCGATAATCCGGCAACAATATATCACCCCGGAACCGGCGACATCGAAAACTCATTCATCAGCCTGACCCTCACCGCATCACCCGTTTCACCCTGTACGACCAATGTTGCGGATGATTTGGTTCTGACCATTCTCCAACAGCACGAAATTGAATTTCAAGCCGGATGGAGCGGTTTCTCCTCCTTTGTAGTGCCACTGGATGCTGACTTTAGCAACCTGATGAATCCGGTATTTGATAACCTTGTTGTGGCAAAAACCGTTTCAAAAGTTTACTGGCCTGAGTTTGGTGTAAATACGATAGGTAACTTTGATGTTCACCAGGGTTACATGGTGAAAATGACTGAACCTGCAACCCTTCAGGTGCTTGGCGTAAAAAGCCCGGACAAGACACTCCAGTTAGCTTTAGGCTGGAACATGATTTCGGTAATCAGCCAGGAAGAGGTACCTTACCAGGAATTAACCACACAACTTGGCGATAAGCTAATCATCATTACTGAAGTTGGCGGAAATCAGATTTTTTGGCCAGCGGCCGGAATATTCTCATTGAATGCCCTCTTTCCGGGAAAATCATACCTCGTAAAGGTATCCGAAAACTGCAGCTTTACCTTTCCTGATTAGATGATCAGTATATAGCCTCCGGCAATGGGTGCTTGGGCGATGAGCGGTGAACGCCCGAAGATTTTTCAAAGCATTTGCAAACCAATGATCTTTATCTGTTTCTTAACAGAATTTCAACATGAATTCCTCACACTAAAGGGTGATTTTTTTCCCAGATGTGATAAAGGTTTATTCTTTTTAGAAAGGTGAACCCTCTCAAAATCAGACCCCCCGAAAATAAAAAAACCTGAGGCCTTTTGGGTAAATGATCGAAGCCTTTTGATAAAAAGTCCGCCAGCTTTTTTATGGTGTTCAACAGGTGTTTTCAAAATGTGGGATTGAAATGCGAAATCCTCCCTAATTACCCACATTTTCATTTCGACTGCCAAAACAATCGGAACGCAGGTCTGTGGAAAAATATTCACCATTGTACGACAATGACTTTTACAACGGATCAGGCGTTCTGCTGTAACCATTTTCTACTAGACAACCCCTAACCAGCTTTCACCTCAATCCTGCTGTTTCCCATCGAATCTTTTATCAGTTCAATCTGTGTGGTGATGCGCTCTTTGAGGGCGTCCACA
>CALFEP010000155.1 GCA_937950125.1 uncultured Bacteroidota bacterium | reverse complement strand
TTTTTTTGTCTGCTTTTTCAGCAATAAAATCTATTTCCTGCTGATTTAACACACCTACCGAAACCCGGTATCCGGCCCTTTTCAGATGCAAAAAAACGAAGTTTTCAAGGTGATATCCCAAATCAGTCGGGTAAAATCCAAAAATGTAGTTTTTAAAAGCTAGATCGTTCAAATAGTATTTATTAATCCCTCCCAGGGCTTGTTTTCCTCTTACATCGTAACGCTGCACTTCGTGTACAACAAAGGTTTCGAGCAGGTGCCCGACATAAGTGGACAAAGTTTCGTAGTTGGTTTTTATTTGTTTGCTTTTGAAGAACTTAACAATGGCTAACAACGAAGTCAGGTTCCCGATATTTAAGGTAATGAATTTTAAAATATCTTCAAAAAGCTTAATGTCTTTCACCTGCTTACGCCGAACAATATCACGAAGAATAATGGTGTTTTTCAAATCCTCCACATAGTGCGCCCGGATTTCTTCGTCCGTAAAATTGAGCATTTCGGGCAAACCACCCATTTTCAGATAATCAAGAAACAAGTCTTTATTGACCTCGCGATCAAAATACACGGCGAATTCGGTCAGACTAAATGGAAAAATCTCAAATTCTACATAGCGCCCGGATAAAAGCGTAGAAAGTTCACCGGATAACAGCGTGGAATTCGACCCGGTAACGAAAATTTCGTATTCAGCTGTAAAATCCTGGGAATAAGAATTTACAAACCTTTCCCATTCTTTAATATTTTGAATTTCATCAAGAAACAGATAAATTTTGCCAGTTACCTGCAAATTCGATTTGTAAAAATCGAACAAGGCCTCGAGTTTTTCAGCAGCGTTTATTTCATCAAAAGCAGTAAATTCTTTGTTGAGATAAAAAATGTTTAATGGGTTTACACCCTGATTGTTTATCAAAAAATCCATAATCTGGCGCAAAACATAGCTTTTGCCCGTGCGCCGCTGACCAACAATTACCTTAACAAGTTTATTCCCAATGAATTTCTGAATCTTTTGGAGATAACTCTCTCTCCTGAATCCGGTACTAAAGGTCTGGCCGTCCCAGTAGTTGTATTTTCTGATTTTTTGAAAAGTCGCTTCCATAATTTCAACCCAATTTGAATATGTTGACAAAAATACATAAATATTCAAATCAATTTGAACAATATGGTCAATAATGTAAAATATTCAAATCAATCTGAATAATTTGAATCGGATGTTTTCATTTTAATTCGTGTGAATTCGTATGACGGGTAGCCATCCCTAACGGGGATGGCTGCCATGCCCCTGTGAAGAGATGAAACCAGGGATATGTATGAAAAGATATAGTAGTGCTTGAATTCTGTTTATTGTTAATTTTGCGAAAAAGACAGAGACATGCAACAAATTTCTTTTACGGTTCCAAATCAGGAAATGTTGGAAAAGATACTGCTGACATTGAGCAAGATGGATTCGATATCGGATTTACAAGTAAGCAGCAATGATCAAACAGTCAAAGAACAAATTGTTCCTGCAAAGAGGACGGCCGGCTCATTTGATGAAATGTTGGCTGACTGGACTGATATGAAGGAGACCGCCGAAATTTTCAGAGATCAATTATGGAAAACCAAATCCTTTTAGATACCAACATTCTGATTGCAGCCTTTCGCAGAGAAATAAAAGCGGTTGATTTTCTTGGTAAAAGACAGTTTCGCTATGTAATTTCCGATATAACTATCATGGAACTTTTAGCGGGATGTAAATCCGTTGAAAGAAGGAATGAAATCGAACATGTGATTGAAACATACGATCGGGCGCCTTTTAATGAATCTGTTGTTCAGAAAGCTATTTCTTTAATTCGCAGATATTCCGTTCAACGGGCTTCACTTCATCTTCCGGATTTATTAATTGCGGCCACAGCCGTTCATTATCAGTTGCCTTTAAAAAGCTACAATATCAAGGATTTTGAATTTATCCGGGAAGTGAAATTACTTTGAAATCCAAAAAATATTTTCCCGCAAATTTACATTGAAATACAGTTATTCGTGCTAACCCAACATGTAAAATTAAAAGCCAATCATTTCTGTCAACCTAAAGCCAACCTGAACAAGACATCCTTTTGATGAGTGGAAATCCCCAACAGGGATGGCTATTCTGAATGATAAAAAGTAAAAAGTTAAAAAAGTTACGGCATCCTGGAGAGACGGAAGCCCAAGCCGCTGATGCGGTAGCCGGGGGTGCCGCGGTTGCGATTCACCACGCGGCAGCACTGAGGGACGTTGAGCCAGCTGCCGCCCCGAAGCACGCGGTAGTGGCCTGGTGAGGAACCTTGCGGGTTTGTCTGACTGCCGCTGCTGTAATTACCATACCAGTCGCTGCACCATAGCCACACATTGCCACTCATGTCGTAAATGCCCAAGGAGTTGGGTTTTTTCTGGCCAACGGGGTGGGTTTTGCTGCCGCTGTTGCTGCTGTACCATGCCACTTCGACAATGTAGTTGCTGCCGGCATACGTGGTGGCTGAGCCTGTCGAAGCCCCACGGGCGGCGTATTCCCACTCGGCTTCGGTAGGCAACCGGTAATTTTTCCCGGTTTTTTGGTTCAATTATTTAATAAATTCCTGCACGTCATTCCATCTTACCTGTTCCACCGGGCAATTGTCACAATTTTTAAAATAGTCTGGATCGCTGCCATAAGTCTTTCCCTTTTGGGTGCAGGTAGCAGATCGCCAAATTCTCCAGCATTTATTATTCAAACTTCAATGGCTTCTTTTACATTTTGCAACGCCAATTCAGGTGAACTGCCATGAGTGCACCCCAACATTATTTTTTTGTCCGTTAAGCCCGGAATTTATATTTGAAAACATGACTAATCCACCCCGATCAGTAGTTTCACTGACTGGCTGAAGTTTTCGCAGGAAAGTTTTACAATGCACTGGCCTGCTGCAATCTGCGGTAAATTTATTGAAGAATCAGATGCCATGCTGGTTTGAAAGATTTCCTGGCCATTCACCGAAAAAATATTTACAAAATACCTGTCGCAGGGATGTTGCTGTCCTGTGCATCTCAAAGACAACTTTCTGCCCGAAATGATAACCTTAACCGGCATGGCCGAAGTATTTTCAGCAATAGCCGCGGTGCTGCCTAAAAAAAGCCACTCATACGCCTCTCCAAACTCCTGCCGCCAGAGTTGCTCGTTGTGCTGCCCGCCCTGGACGGCTTTCACCGAAATTTCATTTTCGGTAAAACCAACTGCTTTCAAGGTGTCGGCCATATCGTTCATCTCCTGCACCAACGAGCCGCTTTCAGCGGTACCACCCATGATGTAAAACTTTACAGGCTGCTGTTTACCAGTAAGGTATGTAAAATCATAAACAGAATCGTTAAACCAGTATGATGGCGAAAATACCCCCGCTTTACTGAAAATTTCCTGGTACTTGTCAGCAATATAATGCGAAATCAATCCGCCTAACGAACTACCCATCACGCCGGTAAAAGGTTGTTCGGGCTTTGTTCTGTAATTGTCGTCAATGTATGGTTTTAGCGTTTCTACAATAAATTGCGCGTAAAGCTCGCCGTCGCCACCACCATAATTTGGATTTGGCCAGGGGGTGTATTCATCAATCCTGTAACCTCCTCCATTGTCGATGCCCACAACAATAGGGACTTCCTTGCCAGCGGCAAACATTTCGTTAAGGGTTTCATCCACTTCCCATTCACCGGCAAACGAAGTAGCGGCATCGAACAGGTTTTGGCCATCGTGCATGTACAGAACGGGGTAGTTTTTACCGGAAGTTTCGTAATCAGGTGGCAGGTACAGCCAAATCCTGCGTGTGCGGTTGAATTGTGGCATCAGGAAATCCTCATCCATAATCACCACATTTTCAGCAGCCGTATGGTTGCCGCCACCCTGGTCTTCCCAGCTAAGAATTTGTAATTCAAGTGTATCGGCAGCGCCAAAAGTAAATGTCCGGTTGGGAAGGTACTGTCCGTTTTCGTTGCCTTCAACAGTTTCCCAGCTTCCCCGGGTAAATTTGAATTCGATGCCACCGGTTCCTGTAAGGATTATCTGAGGAAAACCCTGGCCGTTTTCAGCCAGCATGTAAGCCGGGTCACCTGGATTCCAGCCATTGAAATTTCCGGCAATGTAAATATTATCGCCGGAAGGAGTGTTTTGCGGGATGGAAGTAACAATGATGGTAACCTGTGCAGCCATCATATTCAGGCTTAAAGCCATCAAAAAAAGGAGTCCGGTAAATTTCTGCATAGTGGTTTTGGTTTTAAAAAGGGCTACAAACCCTTTAAAATAAATACTTTCAATCTTCAGAAGCTATTAACACATTCGAGGCTTTTATCAGGCAGTAAACCTCTTTTCCAATCACCAGCTCAAGGTTTTCGGCAGAGGTTTTTGTAATGATCGAAACGATTTCCTGCCCCCCGGGCAGTTCAATGATGACTTCAGTGTTTACGGAGCCGTGTTCGATTTTTTTCACAACTCCCTTAAAATTGTTGCGTGTGCTTACTTTCATGATGATTTAGTTTTTTTACAAATGTATGATCCCTGTATTGAAAAGCAAATTTTTTGTTTTAGAAACAGTAGTTTTTGCTAAAATGACTTTTACGCCTACCAGGGTATGAAGCGTTTGTACCGTTCCGGATGAGGCTTATTGTCAGGTGTTGGTGAATCTGCCAAGCAGGTTCATCGCCGGCAGCGCATAATCAAGGCCTAAACACGATGGTTCCGATCCCTCAAAGAAATTGCGACCCTTGTCATGAAAATTTTTTATGCTGCAGCCGGGAATTTAGAAATTATTTTCTCGCCAGCCTGTACGAAAGCTTGATCAGGAACACATTGTGCGGATGAATGTCCCACATATTTCCCCAGTTGCGGTTGAAATCAAAGCTTCCATACGAATCATCATCTGTTCGCCCCTGCGACCAGACGAGATAGAGCGTCGATCCGGGAATATACTCCCATCTTAGCACCATGTTGGAACGGAATTGAAGAAATTCGTAATCAGGGTTGTCGAATTCATAATCGGTAACTCCATCGCCGTTTTCGTCAATAGCATAGGTGTTATTTTCGTCGTAAAACGAAACATGTTGCCCGGGGTAGGTGTAGAATCTTTCATCAAAATCTTTTGCCAGCGGGTCGGCCACATAGTTAAATGAATTGTACTTCCCGTTCGACATAAAAGGCTGCCCGTAATACTGAACCGTAAAATCAGGCGTAATGTTCCAGTCTGCCCTCAGAACGATTCCGAGAGTCGTTTGGTCGATCTTAGCAGTAATGTAGCGGTTTGTGCTTTGATAATCAACGGTTTCAACATATTGAGGCGTGTAATCGTTTTTCATGAAAAAGGGTTCAACCGAAAATTTGAGAAAATCGTAGGGACGATAGGAGGCTTCAATTTCTATGTTCCTGAAGGTTACGGTGTGATCCATCATTTTGTAAATGCTGGCCGACAATTCCAGTGAGAACTTTTTGCGCTGGTCGCTGTATATGCCGGTCCAAAGGTTATAACCCGGCGAATAATACAGCGATGGGCCACCCCGCAGGTCTGGCTTCGAAAGTGAGGGGCCATCCAGGTTAGCGCCGCCCCTGATTCCCCAATAGTTTTTAAATTGGGTATTAACGTTAACATTGCCGCCGTAATACTGGCTTCTGCCGCCAAAATCCCAACCCGTCCACTGGTTGAAATTGAGGTTAAGGCTCCTGAAAATGCTGAAAGGTTCCCAAATCCGGTAGCTTACCCAGGCAACCTGCTGCACTTCGTCGGCGCTGCGCAAATAACCCATGTCGTTAAGTTCCAAACCTGGTGAACGCCAGGTAACCCACGTTACAAAACGCCAGTGCCCCTCGCCAGTCTTGCCAAAATAAACGGTTCCACCGTGTCCCTGCAACGATTTTCTGGCCGAATCAACCTTAAGGTAATCAGCATCAGGTCGTTGAAAATACCTGACAGGCGACTCCTGTAGGTTGGTCATAGCGGCTGTATCTCCGTGAACGGAACTAAAAACCAGCTTAGCCCCTATATTCCAGGCTTTGTCATTCCAGTAATGGTTAAAATTTAAACCACCTGTGAAGGCATTGTCGGGCAGAAAATCGATCTCTTCATTTTTAATCTTCCGGTTGGTCGATGTCAGCATTCCGCCAACCACGGTGTTACCTTTATTAATATCTTTTTCGAGCCTGGCGGCAAAATAGTTGGTGAAAGGTTCAACTTCTACCTTCTCGCGAGCGCCTTCACGATCAATTTCAGCCTCCTCGCTGTCGGTCATGCTTTCCAAAATACCCACAGACCAGCCGTTGCTGGTTTTGCCACTTAGTTTGAAAGCGCCCAGAATGGTTGTGTTTTCAGGAGAATCGGCATACTCATTGTCGTCAAGATCAGGGTAATAGTGTGGATTTCTGCCAATCCGTCGCGAGTAAAAAAGGTTGTCGCTCGAAAATGGATTTTCTCCACCTGTGATCTGGAAATCGTAAATATTATTCCCTTCAACGAAAAATGGCCGTTTTTCTTTGAAAAAGGTTTCGTAAGCCGTGAGGTTCACCTCCGACGGGTCGGCTTCTACCTGGCCAAAATCGGGATTGATGGTTAGATCAAGGGTAAGGTTGTTGCTGACCCCTATTTTACCGTCAACCCCACCTGTTAGGGTTCCTTTTTTTCCTGCAGAAAATGGATTTTCCTCTTCTTTGCCGTAATATTCCTGCTTTGCCACAAAATAGGGCACGAGGTCAACCTGTCTTTTCGGGCGAATGTTTTCGATGCCATGCAACTCACCAAATCTCGAAACCCAGCCGTTGTCGTTTTTGCTTACCGGCTGCCACACCGAGCGCTCCTGCTTCCTGAAGATATGCCTGAGCACCTGTATGCCCCACACATGACTTTCCTTTTTCCCGAATCGGAGCTGTGAATAGGGGATTTTCATTTCGGCAACCCAGCCTGTGTCGTTTACCGAAGTTTTTGTAAACCAGATCGGGTCCCATGTTTCGTCCCAATTTTCGCCATCGCTGGTTACCAGTTCATCCCCTTTTACGCCGGCAGCATTCACCGTAAACGAGTAGGCCGTAAGTTTATCGTGGTGGCTATCGATGTTGATTTCCACAAAATCACCATCGAAACCATCGCGTCGGCTCATGTGACGGGCAATCTCAGCGGGAAGGCTGTCGTATGACATGATTCCGACATACAGGTTGTTGTCGTCGTAAAGGATTTTGAAAAAAGTGGGCTGAGACGGAGGCTTGCCGTCGTAGGGTTCAAATTGTGTAAAACTGCCAGACCATTCAACCTGGTTCCAGATGGGTTCATCCATGATTCCGTCAACGACTGGTGGCTGTACCTGGATTTTTCGGGTTTCATAAATCCGTGGTTGGCCAAAAACAGAATAGCTTGTAGCAATAAAAAGCAACATTAGCGTGCAAAGTGGTAAATGCTTCATCCCCTCAAAAATCGATTTAGAAATCCACGGTTTATCAATCATGATGCCGCAAGAGGTATTGTATTTAAAAACAGGTTGTTATCCCTACCACGTCATCCACGTCCCATAAAATTTGGCCGGTTCTGTACAAGGCTGTGTTCCGGTGCGAACAAGTTGAATGGTCAACTATATTGTCGGTTTTACAGCTTTAACCTCAATAATTTTGAAATGTTCTTTAAGTGTTTCTGTTATTATCTATCTTTGCGTGGATTATCATGAATATTCAAACCATTACTTTGGATTATCATGATAATTCTAACCTTTACTTTGAATTATCATGAAAAAAACCAAATTGTAAAAAATCTATGTTTAACAGAAGTCAGGTTTTTAAAGGATCAGGAAAGGAAAGCATCTTTTTATGGGGCGCCCGTCAGACCGGAAAAAGTACCTTGTTGAAAAAAATGTACCACGATTCGTTGTGGTTTGATTTTTTGCTATCCGATGTTTTTGAACGATTTAGTAAAAATCCTTCCCAAATCAGGGAAGTTATTCTTGCCACAAAACCGGATAAACCCGTTGTAATTGATGAAATTCAAAAGATTCCGGCAGTTTTAGACGAAATACACTGGCTGATCGAAAACGCAGGTACCAGATTTATTTTAAGTGGATCCAGTCCCCGGAAAATAATCAGGTCAGGTGTAAATTTATTAGGGGGAAGGGCTTTGCAGTACGTACTATTCCCCCTTGTCAGTGATGAAATTCCTGATATTGATTTATTGCGTACCTTAAATAACGGGCTTTTACCAAGACATTATCTCTCTGATGACCCGAAAAAAATGATATCTTCCTACATTGGGAATTACCTCAAAGATGAGATCATGGCTGAAGCAAGGATCAGAAATGTAGCCACATTCTCCAGATTTCTCGAAGTAGCTGCCATTTCGAATGGTGAAATGATTAATTACACCAACATTGCATCAGAATGTGGGGTTAGTTCAACCACAGTAAAGGATTATTTTCAAATTCTTGTCGATACATTAACGGGTCGCTTCCTGCGGTCATTTCAGAAAAAACCTAAACGTCGGGTAATTCTTGCTCCCAAATTCTATTTTTTTGATATCGGGATTGTAAATTATTTATTAAAACGGGGTACGATCGAAATGGGTAGTGAAGCAATGGGCAAGGCATTTGAACATTTTATTTATCAGGAACTTGTTGCTCACAGCAGTTATTCGGGAATGGAATATCCTGTAAGCTACTGGCGTACCACTTCGCAGGCTGAAGTTGATTTCGTACTGGGCGATCACGAAGTGGCTGTTGAAACCAAATCAACCCATAATGTGAATGTCCGCCACATCAAAGGGTTGAAGATTTTTGCTGATGAATATCCGGTAAAAAAACTGATACTTGTATCAAATGATCCTTTTCCCCGGCAACTTGGTGATGTTCTTGTTTTGCCGTGGCGTGTCTTTCTGCAAAAACTCTGGGCACAGGAGATCATTTCATAAACCCTGTTCTTTTTAAAAATGAGCTCAGTCTAAAAACTATTTTTTAGCCACAAAAACACAAAAACACAAAGATTATTATTTTATTAAATTATTGATATTCATTGTTTTGTATTATTTCGTGTTTTCGTGATTTAGTGGCGTTTTTAAAAACACAACCTTTTTAGACTGGACTCAAAAATTGAAAAACCGAAACAAATCTTACCTTTGATGAAATTTTAATGTTGTCAGATTATTCATGAAAACTGCCAGATACTGCGACGAACTTCAGCGATACCAGTTGCAATGCCGGCTTTGCCCGCACAACTGCGTTATCGGCGATGAAAAAACCGGGATTTGCAAAGTCAGGAAAAATGTGAAAGGTGAACTTTATTTAGATACCTGGGGCATCTTTTCGTCGATGGGTTTCGACCCAATAGAAAAAAAACCCCTTTACCATTTTTACCCTGGGAAAATCATTTTTTCCATCGGCAGTTATGGTTGCAACCTCAGGTGTAAATTCTGCCAGAACTGGGAAATTTCGCAGGAGTTTAACAGCCGCTTCGACCATCGTAAAAAATACACCCCCGAATCGTTGGTTGAAATGGCTCAGGAAAAGTATGCAAACGTCGGCATTGCTTTTACTTACAACGAACCCATTGTTTGGTTCGAATATATGGTTGATATTGCTGAAAAATCGAAATCAAAAGGCCTGAAAAATGTGATGGTAACCAACGGCTTTATCAATCATGAACCGCTTCACGAACTTTTAGAATACATCGATGCCTTCAATGTGGATCTGAAAGCTTTTACCGAAGATTTTTACAAAACCCTTACACGTTCAATACTCGCTCCTGTAAAGGAAACCCTTAAAAGTATCAGAAAAAGTGGAAAACATCTCGAAATCACCAACCTGGTGGTAACAGGCCAAAACGACCAAAAAAAGGATTTTCAGGAAATGGTGAAATGGATTGCAGGCGAACTTGGCACGGAAACCGTTTTTCATATTTCAAGGTATTTCCCAACCTACAAAATGTCGGTTCCTCCAACTCCGGTTAATGTCCTGGACGATTTGTACAACCTTGCAAAAGAGCATCTTTCGTATGTTTATGTCGGGAACCTCGCTACCAGCAACGGGCAAAACACATATTGTGCTGCATGTGGGTCAAAAGTGATCGACCGTAGCCGATATGATACCTGGGTTAGTGGTCTCGATGATAAAGGATTTTGTAAAAACTGCGGGAACAAAGTGCTTGCCTTTATTTGAAAATAAGGGTGTAACTATTTGTAAATCAAATTTTATTGCGTTATAACTCAAGGTTGTTTTACAACAGGAATGTTAATGGTAAAAGTGGTGCCTTCATTTTCCTGGCTGTCAACGGTAATGGTTCCCCCCATCAGGAAAGTATATTCACGGCAAAGGTTTAAACCCAGCCCCGTACCCAACTCATTTTCAGTGCCTTTTCGGTTAAAGCCGGATGAAATACTAAAAATTTCATCAATTTTTTCAGCAGGAATACCAATGCCGGTATCGCTGACCACCACCCTAATATGCTCCTCATCACAAGAAGCAGAAACGGAAATATGACCTCCCCGCGCTGTGAATTTTATAGAATTGTTTATCAGATTGATGAGAATCTGTTCCGTGAGATTGGGATCGGCATAAACCATTAATCCCGGCGCGATGGCATTTTTAAAGGTGTGTTCCTTTTTCATGGCTCTTGTGTTCAGCACGCCATAAACCCGCATGGCCAGTTGATGGAGGTCGAAAGGCTGTGGGTTGTTTTGAATCAGCCCGCGCTGCGAACGCGACCAGTCTAAAAGGTTTATCAGCAGATCGTATGAATTTTGACTTCCCAGATGAAGCTGTTTGATGATGTTGAGTTTTTCTTCGTCATTCAGCTGGTCAAAATCATTTTCAAGCAAATCAAGAAATCCAAGGATGGCGTTGAAAGGGCTTCTCAAATCGTGGGCAATAATCGAAAAAAACTTGTCTTTTGTTTGATTCAGCTCCTCCAGTTCCTTTTTTTGCTTTTCAAGATTTGCGTTTTTCAATTCAATTTCCTCCTGCTTTTTCCTGATTTCTTCTCCTTTTTTCAACAACTGCTCATTGGCGTTATTGAGCTGACGGTGTTTTTCCAACAGTAAAAAAAGAATGATAATGATAATTGTCAGACTTACAAGGGAGAAGGTGAGTAACATTCTCTGGTCGTGAATAATGTTTTCATTCAGCGTATTGCGGACTTTTAGCAATTCGTTTTCTTTCTGTTTTTCAGCAGTTTCATGTATTATTTCCAGTTCGGCGATTTTGTTTCTAACGTTTTCATTGTCGATGCTGTCAGCATAGTCACGCGTTAGTTTGTAATAGGCTAATGCCGATCTCCAGTTACCCATGGTGCTGTCGATGTCATACAGGTTTTTGTAAGCATTTCGAATGTGAGCATTGGCTTTGATTCGCACTGCAAGTTCAAGCCCCTTGTTGAGATAATGCCTGGCTGAATCCCGGCTGCCTGTCGAATACAAAATGTTACCCAGATTTATCAGCAGGGCAGATGTCAGGTAATCGTTTGGATATGATAGTTTCAACTGCTGAGCTTCTTTAAGCAGTGCAAGCGATCTGGCGTAGTTTTTGGCATCGGATTCCATACCTCCCACGTTAATCAGAAAGGCGTATTTTTTATTGATGTTATTTTCAAAATTGTTGGAATGTTTGATGCTTTCAGTGAAATAAATTCTTGCTGAATCGAAATCGTGTTTTACAAGCCAATAGGTAACACCCAGGTTGTTGTATAAATCGGACAGAATGTTAATTTCATCAATGGCCAGGTCATATTCGATGGCCTTCAGGATGTACTCTTTCGATTTTTCAAAATCTTTGATTTTCTGGTAAGTAGTGCCCAGGGAGGTAAATGCAAAACAAGTTTTCACCGAATCCTGTTCCTTCACAAAATAATCTGCTGAAAGCAGAAGGTACTCAAGTGCCAGGTGCTCGTAATCCCGTTTATTGTAAAGCGTTCCAAGGTCATAAAGATTTTTTGCAATCGATGCGTTGTCGTTTTTTTTCTGGTTCATTGCCAGTGTTTTATGCAGATAAATACTTGCGCTGTCGAGTTGTCCCAGCGAGTTGAAAAGAGCACCCATGTTTGAGGTAGCCATGGCGTATTGATCGGGCAGATCGTTAATGATTGAAAATTCAAGAACTTGCCTGTACAAATGCATAGCGCTGTCGAGGTTACCGGTCATCCATTGATAATTTCCCTTAAGGTTAATCAACCTGCTTTTGTTTTCGACATTCCCCTTTCTTGAAACCCATCGCTCTGCCGAATCAAGCATTTGTCTGGCTGAGTCTTTGTCCTCCCAAAGCATGAGGTTGATAAGCTTGCAGTAGGCTTTTATTCTATCATTTACATTATTGGAATGATGATAAACCTCGAGGAGGCTGTCTTTGTCGTTGTGTGCATTCAAGAATGTAAAATGGAATATTATCGCAAAAAGAAAAAAAAGCCGTCGATTGTTTTTCATTTGAAAACTCCTTAAGTGGTTTTGATTATCCAAAAATACAAGTAACTTCTGTATTGATCAGCGACAAGCGAAAAATTGTTTTCTGCAGTAACCCCACATTTCCCTGAAGGTTGTTTTCAGCATTTGATTCATGTCAGCGAAATTAAAGTTTCCATTCGTTTTTAAGTACGCTGTAAACTTCAAGGTCGATGAAGCGGCTGTTGTGTTTTTCGCCGGCCCTCTCGATCCCTTCAAAGGCAAATCCCAGTTTTTTGGGAATATTGCTGCTCCTGTGGTTTCCAACCCCGCATTTTATTTGAACACGATTCATGGCCATTTTGCCAAATGCCCGGTTTATCATCTCTCTGCACGATTTTGACACGATTCCCCTGCCCTCGTATTCACGCACAATCCAGTAGCCAATCTCCAGTTTTTTATTCGCCTTATCGATGTCTTTGTAGCCAATGAGTCCGGTGGTAATTCCGTTAACAACCATGCAAAAAACAATTTCACGGGAATAGGCCTTGTCGAGCTGCTCAATGAAAATTCTTGTGTTTGATGGTGAGAAGGTCAGCTCCACAAATGGGAGCCAGGGCGACAGATGTTCGCGGTTGTCATCAATCAGTTGGAAGATGCTCTCGGCATCGTTCAGGTTTATTTTTCGGAGAACCAGTTCAGTAGATATTTTGATAAGATTGTTCATTTGATCAGTTAAATCGATAGAATCACAAGTTTTTTTTCAAACAAAGGTATGTTTTTACGCAGAGAACTAAATATGGCTTCAAAAAAATAGCATTCCTCCACCGGCCTGGCTGTGCGTAGAAATTAGAAATTGGTTCTTTTCGAAGCTAAAATTCCCGTTTTTGTACGATGGTTTTTAACCTGCGTTTTAATTTTCGATCAAAGGAGTATTTTTGCACCATATTTTTAAAGCGTTTTGACAGTTTCAGACATTATCGACCTTTACAGGATAAATCCGAAGATTGGAAAAATTGCCGGATTTGTTCAGCAAACCCCCTCATCTCGCCTGCACCTGGTGGGATTAAAGGGTTCAGAACCAGCTTTTGTGGCTGCCACAATGATGCAGATGGCTCACAGGGTGCATATTTTTGTTTTGCCCGATAAGGAAACAGCCGCTTACTTTCACAACGACCTTGAAAGTATTTTTGGTGAAAAAGAAATGGAATATGCAGGTCGCAAGGTGCTTTTTTTTCCCACCTCATACAAAAGACCCTATGAAATACAGCATCCTGATAGTTCGAATCTTTTGCTTAGAAGTGAAGTCCTCAACAAAATTCATAGCAAAAAGGACACTTTTGCCATTGTAACTTACCCTCAGGCACTTGCCGAATTGGTGGTGAACAAATATGTGGTTGCGCAAAGCATTTTAACTGTACGAAAAGGTGATAACCTGTCGATGGAATTCACCATTGATGCGCTGGCCGAGTTTCAGTTCGAACGTGTGGATTTTGTTGCTGAACCCGGGCAATATGCTGTTCGCGGGGGAATTGTGGATGTGTTTTCCTTTGCGAACGACTACCCTTACCGCATCGAATTTTTTGGTGATGACGTGGAATCTGTCAGGACATTCGACCCCGCCAATCAACTTTCGCTAAAGATATTCGATTCGGTTTCCATCATGCCCGACCTGCAAAAAAGGGAGATTGTAACCGAAAAACAACCTTTTACATCCTATATTCCGGCTGATTCCGTTTTCTGGATCGACCATCTTATTTCAGCGGTCGAGCAAATGGACATGGGGCTGTCGCGGTTTGTTGAAACACAGGAAGTTGTTGCAACAGGAAGCAAAATTATCAACGCGCAGAATCTTTTTATTTCTGGAGAACAGTTTTTTCAGGAAATAGCAGGTTTTCATACCATCGAGTTTGGGAAAAGCTTTTCGTTTGTTCCGTCTGCTGTTTTTCATTTTGAGTCGGTTCCTCAGCCATCGTTCAACAAAAATTTTGAGATGCTCATCAGCACCCTCAACAACAACACCCGTTTGGGGGTGGAAAATGTCATTTTTACCGGAACTCCCCGGCAATCGGAACGCCTGCAGACCATCCTTCGCGACATTCATTACAAGGACGGGAAAAAAAATCAGCTCGATTATTCCACCGTCAGCTACCCCATTCATGAAGGATTTACCGACGGGGAGCTGAAAATCGCATGTTTTACCGATCATCAGATATTCGACCGCTATCACCGTTTTCATCTGCGCGAAAGCATAAAAGGCAAGGAAACCCTTACCCTGAAAGAGATTTACAACCTTCAGCCTGGCGATTATGTGACCCATATCGACCACGGAATTGGTCGTTTCGATGGACTCGAAATTGTTGATAATAATGGCAAGCAGCAGGAAGCCATCAGGCTGGTTTACGAAAATGGCGATCTGTTGTACGTAAGCATTCACTCGCTGCACCGCATTGCCAAATTTGTCGGAAAAGAAGGCGTTGCGCCGATGCTAAACCGCCTGGGAACCAGCAACTGGGCACGCCTCAAGGAGCGAACCAAGAAAAAGGTTAAAGACATTGCCAAAGACCTCATCAAACTATACGCCGAGCGAAAATCAGCAAAAGGATTCGCCTTCGCGCCCGATACCTATCTGCAGCACGAGTTGGAGGCTTCTTTTATTTACGAAGACACCCCCGACCAGATTAAAGCAACCATCAACACCAAGGAAGACATGGAGAAAGACTATCCCATGGACAGGCTGGTGTGTGGCGATGTGGGCTTTGGTAAAACCGAAATTGCCATCAGGGCTGCTTTTAAGGCAGTAACCGATGGAAAACAGGTGGCGGTGCTGGTGCCAACTACAATTCTGGCACTACAGCATTTCAAAACCTTCAGCAACAGACTTTCCGATTTCCCTGTAAAAATCGAATACATCAACAGGTTTAAATCAAGCAAAGATCAATCCCGCATCACCGGCGAACTTGCCGAAGGCAAAATCGACATCCTTATCGGAACCCATCGCCTGGTTGGGAAAGATGTTGCTTTTAAAGACCTTGGCTTGCTGATAATTGATGAAGAACAGAAATTTGGTGTGTCAGTTAAAGAAAAATTAAAACAGCTAAAGGTAAATGTTGATACCCTTACACTAACGGCAACGCCCATTCCGCGCACACTTCAGTTTTCGCTGATGGGCGCCAGAGATTTGTCGATCATCAACACACCTCCGCCCAACAGAATTCCCATTCATACCGAAGTCCGCGGATTCAGCGCCGAAGCCATCACCAATGCCATCAATTACGAGGTTAGCCGCAACGGACAGGTGTTTTTTGTTCATAACAGGGTTCAAAACATTGGCGATGTGGCGGGCATGATTCAAAAATTCTGCCCCGGTGTTACCATCGGCATTGGACATGGCCAGATGGAAGGCCATAAACTCGAAAAGGTAATGCTTGGATTTATCGAAGGCGAATACGATGTACTGGTTTCGACCACAATTGTCGAAAATGGCCTCGATATCCCCAACGCCAACACCATCATCATTAACGACGCCCAGAATTTTGGCCTGAGCGACCTCCACCAGCTAAGAGGCAGAGTGGGCAGAGCCAACAAAAAAGCCTTTTGTTATCTCCTGGCGCCACCTCTGTCAACCCTTACAACGGAAGCACGAAAAAGGTTGAAGGCCATCGAAGAGTTCTCCAACCTCGGCAGCGGTTTCAATATCGCCATGCGCGACCTCGACATCCGGGGAGCAGGAAACCTTCTTGGCGCCGAACAAAGCGGATTTATTTCGGATATCGGCTACGAAATGTACCATAAAATTCTGGACGAAGCCATGATGGAACTCCGGACCGAGGAATTCAGAGACGTGTTTAAGGATGAACCTGAAATGGATTTCGTTCGCGATTGCCAGATAGAGACCGACCTCGAAATCCTGATCCCGAAAGACTATGTTTCGATTACTGCGGAAAGACTGAGCCTTTACAAAGAACTCGATAACATTGAAACTGAAACCGATTTGAGGAACTTCGAAACCCGCATTGCCGACCGGTTTGGAACTGTTCCCGATGAGGTGTTGGCATTGTTCGATACCCTCAGGTTGAGATGGATGGCCAAAAAAATTGGTTTTGAAAAGCTATTGCTGAAAAATGGCAAGCTGACTGGGTTTTTTGTTGGAAATGAAGGATCAGAATATTTTCAGTCAGGATTTTTTACACAGGTGCTCAATTATGTCAAAAACAACCAGAAGTCATGTTCTTTGCGACAGCAAAAAGAAAAACTGAACCTGGTTTTTAATCAGGTTTTTACTGTTGCCGAGGCACTAAAAAAAATCGAACCGCTGCACAAAGCGATCGAAACGAAACCCGAAATCGCCTGAAATTACTGTTTTTTCTGGCCTTCTTTATTCTCCCCTTCGTTGGCGCCCTCTTTAAATTCTTTGATGCCTTTTCCAAGTCCGCGCATCAATTCAGGGATTTTCTTTCCACCAAACAACAGAACCACGATGAGCAGAATAAGAATAATTTCAGTTGGCCCCAATGCAAATAATAACGTTGTGAATATTGTCATAACAAGCTGTATTTTTTCGCCAAAGGTAGGTATTTATTCATCAACATGACCAAAATCAGCAATTCGTGCCCAAAGGACTCCATAAACAAGTAGTATTTTCACCAAAGAAACTACCATTTCCGGTCTCATGACTCAAACCCGCCCTTCGACAGGCGTTCGACTGAGCAACGCAGTAGTCTCTGGGTCCGGTATCCGGAACCTGTCTGCCTGGCAACACAATATTAAAAAAAGCAATAATGCCGGCAGTCATGCAGGCCTGTCTGCCTGGCAACACAAAGGTCAAATCGGTAAAAATGTAGGCAGCCAGGCAAACAACAAACAACAAACAACGAACAAAAAAAAACTTGCATATTAAAAAATAACAGGTACTTTTGTTACTCAATTATTAAGAACGCATG
>CALFEP010000154.1 GCA_937950125.1 uncultured Bacteroidota bacterium | reverse complement strand
ACAACGCACCTGCGTGCCTGGCGAAATTATGCTGAAATTTACATTGTAGCAGGCAGCCAGGCAGGCAACAGATGGTGCGCCAGCACCTACCCTTTGTCTTCGTCACAGAGGTTGTGCGCCTGACGGTAAATCCCTAAATGAGTGTCAGTAGCGTGTTTGAAGGAGGATGTTTTCAGGTCGCTCATACACCTTACCAGGGCGGGTTGATGAAATCCCATACGCCAAAAGATGCACCGTTCCTTTGAAAAAGTTTTAAATTTGCAAAAAAATCAAACAAATGCAGATTAACATTTTAAAAACTGAATCGAAAATCATGGGCCGCAACATGTTGCGGGTAAAGGATTGGGAAACAGCTGACGAGATCCTGGCAGCCGAAAACGGAATCATCGAAAAATACGATCCGGCCTACATCTATCTTGAAGTGGATGCCACCGACCTCGTTTCCATACATAAGTTTGAATCAGGAGGTTACAATTTCAGCGAATTCCGTGTACGGTGCCAGTTAATCACATCGGACCTCAATGCCACAACCCGTTCATTTTTCCCTTATGTGTCCAGACTGATTGGTGAAGAGGAGGATTATAAAAAGGCAGAAACCATCCTGATGGATTCCCGACACGACGATCGTTTCTCGAACGACCCGCGCATTGGCATTCAATTTTCAAATGATCGGCTCAGGAAAAACCTCAGGAAGTCGTTCACCGTCTGGCCTAAAGAATTCCTGCTTGGTGTGTTCAATTCAAACAACAACGAGCTGGTTGCTTTTCGTTCCGGAGCGTTTATGTCGGATGTTGAAGCCCATTATTACCAATATGGGATAGGATCGGGATTCGACCGTGCCCACATGGCCTCTGTACTCGAAGTGTTTACAATCGATTTCCTGAAACAGCGAAACATCAGGATCATAAACGCTGTTTCGACCGGCTACAATACCATCGAGCTAAACCGGCTTTTGATGGACGGTTTTAAAATTAAGGAAAGCACTTTGCTCATGCGAAAGGTGTTTTAGTTTTTTACGACATGTTTTAATAAATATTAATCATAAACCATTGATCAGTAAAGAAATACGAATTAATTATGCGGCGCTAATACTTGATTTCCCAATGATTCAAACGACATTTCATGTGATATTTAATTACATCCGGTCGCTTTGCTTTTTGTTCAGGGTGTTTTCCGGTTTTCCGGATTGATTGTTCTGTAAATGATGTTAAAGTAAGGATTTGTGCTTAAAGCCAACCTTTGAAGAAATTGGGGTGCAGGCTAATTCCCGTGGGCTTTCGGATGAGAATTTTCCCTGTCCTTACCCACAATTGTGCTAAGGTTTTGTATATTATTTTATCAAAATACACGGTTGACAGTTGCCCGGGCGGCTTAACACAATGAAGACCTAACCTGAAGAGTTCACAAACAAAACATGTCAATTTTATGATTCGTAGTCCTGATGCTTCGGTATAGAGCCTTTGTGGTAAAAATTTAAGGTTGCCACATCGACCCAAAACCCAAACCCGGTCTGCAGCAGCCAGGGATTCCTAAAGTTGATGAATGAAATAAACCAATATTCTCAGTCAGTGTTTTAAATAAGAATTGATTCATAATAATCCGAATGTAACATTATGCCCGGTTAAAATTCTGAAAACATGAGCTGTTAAGATGCAGAGTCGCCTGATGTTGATGATAAAATTTGGATAAAATAGTAGTGAAAATCAGTAATTTTGGATTTTTCGATGATTTGCAAAAATGGATTTTTATTTGATTCGCCTTGTATGAAACGAATGTTTGATCTATTATTTGCCACAGTTTTGTGGCTTATTTTATTGCCTTTGTCACTGATTATTTCGCTGTTGATCAGCGCCACCATGCCTGGGCCGGTCTTTTTCCGGCAGGTACGAATTGGATACAAAGGACAGCCGTTTACCATAATAAAATTCAGAACGATGAAAATTAACCAATCTGATATTTCGATAACGTTAAAAAGTGATGATCGGATAACCGCATTGGGACGGTGGTTGAGAAGGACAAAACTTGACGAATTACCTCAGCTGTTGAATGTTATAAAAGGTCATATGAGTTTTGTAGGGCCAAGGCCCGATGTTCCAGGTTATTCGGATAAACTCACGGGTGATGATCAATTGATCTGGTCTGTCAGGCCCGGAATAACCGGAATTGATTCGGTGAATTATTTTTGTGAAGAAGACCTTCTTTCGACAGTACACGATCCCCTGGAATACTACAATGAGGTTTTATGGCCCGCCAAAGTAAGACTGAATGTATGGTATGTGAACCATCAGAATTTTTGCCTCGACATGAAAATAATGATCAATACCCTGTTTTTACTCATTTTTAATAAACAATGTTTCTCCATTAAAACAACCTGATATTTTTTTGCAGCCTGAAATTTGACGGTTGAAGTTTTTCATTAAAAATTAAGATTTACAAACAAATACCTGACAGAACGAACATGAAACCACGGATATGGCTCTCATCTCCTCACATGGGGACAAATGAACAAGTTTTTGTGAAAGAGGCTTTTGATAGCAATTGGGTGGCGCCTTTGGGTCCGAATGTCAACAATCTTGAAATGGATTTGCAGCAATACACCGGCGCCAAACATGCGGCTGCTTTAAGTTCGGGAACCGCTGCACTGCATTTGTCGCTTGTACTGCTCGGTGTAAAGCCCGGTGATGAGGTGATATGTCAGAGTTTCACGTTCTCAGCATCTGCCAATCCTATCGTTTATCAGGGAGCCACTCCGGTTTTTGTGGACAGCGAAAGCGAAACCTGGAATATGAATCCTGTTTTCCTGCAACAGGCTATCGTTGACAGGCTGGCAAAGGGCAAAAAAATACAGGCTATAATACCGGTTCACCTTTATGGTATGCCCGCAAAAATGGACCTGATCAGTAAGATTGCATCAGATTACCGGATTCCGGTTGTGGAAGATGCAGCAGAGGCCCTGGGCGCCGGAATAGATGGGAAAAAATGTGGAACTTTCGGAAAACTCAGCATCCTGTCATTCAATGGTAATAAAATCATCACCACAAGTGGAGGAGGGGCTTTGCTGTCGGATGATGAAGTATTGATAAAAAAAGCCAGGTTTTTATCAACCCAGGCCCGCGACAATGCACCACATTACCAGCATAGCCAGATCGGATACAATTACCGTATGAGCAATATAGTGGCTGGCATTGGCAGAGGGCAGATGACAGTGTTGAATGAAAGGGTAAATGCGCGCAGGGCAAATTTTGAGCGGTATAAAAGTTATTTCACTGGGCTGAATCTGCGGGGATACACTATTCGTCTGGTGGACGAACCTGCTGGATTCTTCAGCAACCGCTGGCTGACTACAATTCTTGTCAATCCCGATCTCAATGGTGGCATCAGCCGTGAAACCATCAGGCAGGCCTTCGAAAATGAAAATATTGAATCACGCCCCCTGTGGAAACCCATGCATCTGCAGCCTGTATTTAGTGAAACTCCCTTTTATGGAGATGGTACAAGTGAAAAGCTTTTCGAACAGGGTTTATGCCTGCCCTCCGGATCAAACCTGACAGAAAATGACTGGGAAAGAATATTCGCTGTGCTGGATTCAGTTTTTAAGTAAAACCCGGTTATGGGTGATTCAGCTGATTCAATAGCAAATACATCTTTTTATTCAAAAAAGTATCCGATATCATTTTTTATGAGCCAATCATTTTTCAGACCAGCAGATTTCAAGGTAAACACAATCGTGCTGAATTCACATTTTAACTAACATATACTCAACTAACCTCACCATATTTCATTTGTTTACCGCCAAATCATGAAGAAACACCAGGCAGATATTTTGACTTACGATTTCACCAGGCTTGCACATGCCATGTTGCAGTGTGACTGTGCGATTAATCTGAGCCACAACCCTCATTTGCCCGGGCTGATTGGGAAAACCATGAACTGGCCGGTTGTGAGTGTTTTATTCCATGTCAGCGACATTCCCGTTGCATGGTTTTCGGCCGTTAATACGGGTAGAGAATGGTTTTCGCTGCCCCATTTCAACAATGGCGCCTTTTGGATTGACCTGAAAACCATTCAGCTTTGGCTCAGCGACCAGCAAATGTGTGCTGCGCCGGACGAGAAGATGTTTTTTGAGATGCTAATCAACAGAAAGCATTGGTTTTCGTCATGGGTTGCCTCTAATCTTTTTTGGATTGTAAGCTTGGAGCCTTCTGATTTTGTGCCATCTGGTGTAACATGCGAGGGTAAATTGTATTTAAGTCATCGATCTTATTTTCCGGTTAGCCGGTTTTTTTCAGGACACAAAACCGACAGCCTGCTCCAACTGATGGAAGCCCCGGAGCAGCAAATGCAGCATTTTTCACCCGATGTGCGTCGTAAAATCAGAAAAGCCGTAAAAAACGGAATACACGTGAGCACAGGGGGTGTTGAACTGCTTGATGATTTCTATTGTGTTTACCGCCGTAATATTCACGCGCTTTGTTCGATGGGATTGCCTGAGTCTTTTTTTCGGTCATTGGTGGAAAACTATGCTGGTGGTAAAATCAGCATTATGGTCGCCTTTTTTAACAATGAACCTGTTGGCGCCGCTGTTTTAATGACCTGGTTAAATTTTGCTGAAAATCCCTGGTTTGCGACCCTCCGGCAGTTTAACAAACTATATGTGGGTTATCTTTTACACTGGGCCATGATGCAAACAGCAATAGAAACAGGTTGCAAAATTTACTCCTTTGGGCACAGCACAACGGGAAGTTCGGTGCACCGTTACAAGCAGCAATGGGATTCAGGCGACAGGATAATTTACCTGAATGCAAATAAACCGGTAATAGCCCTAAACCCAAAAATAAACTATTTTCGCAAAGTGATCGGGCTGTTACCTTTGTCACTGATGAAGCACTTCGATCTTTTTATTGCCCGAAAATATTATTAAAAGCAGGAGAGCAAACGTTTTGCAAATTAATATTCTGACCCTTGATCTTGAAGATTGGTATTTGAGCTATGATTCATCACAGATACCCGTTGAGAAATGGCATCTGCTTGAGAGCAGAATTGAAGGAAATACTGAAATATTCCTTGACTTGTTGAAGCACAATCAGATAAAGGCAACTTTTTTTGTTTTAGGCTGGATTGCTCAGAGATTTCCAGGCTTAATCAGGAAAATAATCAGCGCCGGGCATGAAATCGGCTACCATTCATTCACCCACCAATTACCCGTAAAACAAGGCAGGGTAGCCTTTGAAGATGATTTAGTGAAAGGACTTGGGCTACTGGAAAACATATCCGGCCAAAAAGTCAAATATTACCGCGCCCCAATGTTTTCGTTATGCAGCGGGTCGGCATGGGTCATTCCTGTTTTGTTAAAGCATGGAATTCAGGTGAGTAGTTCTTACAAGGCTTTCAAACCATTTAACAACCACGCCATACCTCGCCTGCCTTTTTTGTTCGATTACAGTGGGATGCAACTGCTTGAGATGCCGCTAAACAGGGTGAATTTGTCAGGATTTAAACTTGTTTACTCAGGAAGCGGCTATTTCAGACTCATGCCACTTTTTCTGCTGATGCATTTTTTTGAAAGGAACGATTACAACATGACTTATTTTCATCCCCGAGATTTTGATGCGAACGTGCCGTCCACCAAACTGCTCCCGGCTTATCGTAATTTCCTGAATACTCTGGGTAACCGGCATACGGGCGCCAAACTCGGTAAACTGATGAAAAAGCATGCCTTTGTCTCGATTGGTGATGCCTTAAAGCAAATTGATGTTAAAGCTTTACCGGTCGTAAAAATTTGATTGCGTTATCAAAATCCGGATACTCAGATTTTTAAGTTGCCAATGCCCTTTGTTTCAAAAATAGTAGCCAAAATTTGTAAACAAACGAACTTTGGCGGGGGCAATAATAGGTTCACAAAAGGCTTTTTCAAATATGGTACAAGAGGCGTATCGCAAATTTGTGAAACATTTGTTCAGTATTAAATTGATAAACAACATAAACTTTCTGTTAATAAAATGAGATCGTTACCCGCAAAAAAAATCATCCTGTCAGCCATTGCAGCGGTTGCACTGATCCTTCTGCTTATCGCGCTGTATAATGCAGGTACTTATTTGGTCCGCAAGGATGCTCAGTTAAAGGGCGACGCGGTGATTATCCTGATGGGTTCGATCGCCGACAGGGTGTTAGAGGCCTCCGACCTGTTCAACGCAAAGATGGCAAAACAAATGTTGATCGTGGAAGAAGATATGGGACCAATCAATTTGCTCCGTTCACGGGGCGCCCACCTGATCAGCAATACAACACAATGCAAAAATGTAGCTGTTGAACTGGGCGTGCCCGATTCCTGTATTTCAATCATTCCGGGAGGTGCCAATAGTACCAAAATGGAAGCGAAGTTAATAAGCCAATACCTGAAGCAGGAAAAAAGTATTGATACAGTGTTAATTGTATCTTCACCCGCACACACCCGCAGAGCGGGTTTGATTTTTGAGCATTATTTCAGGAAAAATGGTCTTGATGTGGTAGTTATTACCTGCCCCTCCAAATACGCCGGCTACACCGGAAAAGCATGGTACACAAAACGTGAGGAAGTTCAGGATGTGCTTTTCGAATACATAAAACTGGCTTCATTTTTAGTCATCGAACAATTCAAACTACCATAACTGATAATTACAGGGGACATAAGCCATTTAGATGATTTGTGCTTTGAAAAACTGTCTTAGGTTGAGTATTGAGCTCAGTAAACGAATTAATTTTTCACCCCTAAACGTGCACCGAGATTACCAGGTGGACACAATAACCTGAATTACGACCCGGTTAAAACGGGGTCGGGAATTTATTTTCTTGCTGTTCGAAGATCAGTCAGACATAACAGGGAGCAGCAGTGGTGAAACAAAATCAGGATTCATGGCGCAAAAACAGGTGACCATGAAAGGGGCATATTGATGAATTTATCGGTTGTTGCGCCAATCAAAAAACATTCTATTTTTGTGTAATCAAACATTAATTGTGAAATGAGAGATTTTCTTGAAAGGTATCGGGCATTTTCAACTGGCAAATTCAGTTTTGTAATCGATGTTGCACTTTTTATCATCATCACGGTTATTTTTCATTATTTGTGGTGGCATGTATTAGGTTTCTTCAGGGCGACAGGTTTTTACCTTTCGGTTTCATCATGGCTTGCAAGTCAGGTTTATCAGGCCTCGCTCTGGCTCAATGTCAATATTTTCGGGATGAGTATTAAACCTGATGACCTGACAAACACCATGATATTTTTTAAAAACAATGGCTATGTTACTGTAAATGAAAGTTGTTCTGGTTTCAAACAGTTTTATCAGATTTTCTTTTTGTTTTTGCTTTTTCCCGGACCCTGGAAACACAAACTTTGGTACATTCCTACATCTATTTTCATCATGTTTATTGTCAATATTTTAAGAATTGTCATACTCTCTTTTGTTGTAATACACTGGCCTGCCCATTGGGATTTCATTCACCTATGGATCATGCGTCCGTTTTATTATGTTGTAATATTCCTTGAGTGGGTGATTTGGGTTGAGGTGTTCAAAAGGTGAAAGTGAATCCATCATAATAAATGTGTTGATCATTCTACCAAAAGCAATTTGCTTTGGATGTATGAGTCCAGTCCAGAAAGGTCATGTTACTAATGTCGCCTCAAAACCTGTACTGACCTTGCCGAAGTAACACCAAAGCACTAAATAACACAAATCAATGAATGAGTTCAGTCTAAAAAGGTAGTTAGCCCCTAAATTCTCCCGAAAACCGGGATAAGCCCTAAAGGGGAATTTTGCAACCTGATGATTATTAACCTTTCACCCTTTAGTGTTAGGGGTAAAATTCCTTAAAAATCAGCACTTTGGAGCTTTTTAGACGGCCTCAGGAATTCCAATGTAATAAAATTTCGGGAATTTTTGTGCCTGCCCGGAGGCCTGCCTACCAGAGGTACGAAGGCAGGAAGACAGGTTTCGGCGCCTGCCTGTTTCAGACAGGTTTTAGGGGTTTAAAATTAGTTTTTAGACCCGGCTCATGTGTCATTTCAAAAATCATGAATCATTCATCATTTCTATTGAGTAATTCTTTCGTTGAATTACGATTTTTATACTTTTTGGTTCACAGCCTGTTCGGTTGTAATCTTTGAAAGAAGTATTGGAACGCAAATTTCCATTAGCCATTCAGGTGAAACTGACGGACCTTTATCCACAATTTGGAAGTGTTGGGTTTTTTTAAACAACAGAAGGTTATTATCAAAATGTCATTCCTGCATTTTATTACCTCTCTGATAAGAAATTTTGTTCTAAGCAAATGTTCACCCAAATCATGTTACTAAATCTCAGATCACCTGCATGTATATTGATATTTGGTCAATCAGCAGAACTGGTTTGCTCATCATTATCTTGATAACAGAAATTTTTCTCCGAATGCATCCCAAATGCCAGCTTGTCCAATTGCCTGCTAAAGGTGCAAAGGCAGACAGACTTTCGAAATGCAACTGGATTTTCGAAAAAAAATTTCACATCATTCAGAAAATCAATTATATATGAAAAGTGTGCATCTTAGTTCCAAAGCAACCGTTGGGTTGTTTTGAGGCTGCACCTGCCATCTTTCCGGCACCAAAATTTTGAGTACTACGCTCCCTCCACGCTTCCAAACTTATAATTTTAACGTTTGGAATGAAGATTAATACTAAACCATTTATCTGTAAACCCTGTTGAATAGTTTTTATGGCCGGAAAATGATGTTATTGTATATTTTTTTTTATGTTCATAACTTTTATTCAATTTTCCAATTAACTTTGCTTTTTGAAATTGATCTTGCAAAGACTAAAACATAGGAAACAAAATATGAGACTTCCGGCCTTATTTACCAAGCTGTTAGATGGATTGATAAGGAGATTGTCGGGGAAGATTATGTCGAGGTGGGTTATCCTTGCCAAGGACGTTGTTATCGTTTATTTAAGTGCAGTTTTGGCATTTGTTGTCAGGCTTAATTACGATATGACCAGGATGATATGGGCTGATGTGTTAATTCAATCGGTCTTTTTTGTGTTGCCAGCCACCTGCTTTTTTCTTATTTTTAAATCATATACCAGCATAATCAGGCATACAAGTATTCATGACGCAATTCGGGTTTTTGAAGCCATTACCGGAACAGTCCTTGTGATCATTATCATAAGATTGTTCGATGAAAACATTTCAAACGTAATGGGTAAACCCATTCCTTATTCCGTGATCACCATCTTTTATTTTATTGCAATGTTTTCCCTGATTTTTATCAGGTTATTAATCAGGCACGTTTACCAGGTGTATGTACGAAAAGATTTCCAGAAAATAAATGTATTCATTTATGGAGCTGGTGATTTGGGAAGGATTGCCAAAAATACGCTCAGCAACGGGGGATCAACCAATTATGTTGTGGTTGGATTCATTGATGAAAACCCCGGAAAAGTTGGTAAAAGCATCGAAGGTATCACTGTTTATGCGCCCGAGGAATTTACAAAGGAATTGGTAGAAAAATATCGAATCAAAGAGGTCGTTTTTTCAATACAACACATCGAAGCGCAAAAGAAAAGATCAATCATGGATCAACTGCTTAGGCTTGGTGTAGTAATTAAAAGCATACCTCCTGTGGACGAATGGATTAAAGGTGAACTAAAACTCAAACAGATCGAGCCCATCAAAATTGAAGATTTGTTGCAAAGAGACCCCATTCAGCTAAGTAATCCCAAAATTAACGAATCTATCCGTATGAAAACAGTTCTGGTCACAGGTGCCGCCGGAAGCATCGGCAGTGAACTTGTCCGCCAGATCATTACAAAAAAGCCATTAAAATTGGTATTGATAGATCAGGCAGAAACACCTATCTTCAATCTGAAAATGGAATTGATGGAAAAATTCGGTGATTTGATAAATGTGGTTAAAATTTACATTGCTGATGTGTCCGATTTTTCAAGAATGAATAGCATCTTTTCAACTGAAAAGCCTGATCTGGTATTTCATGCTGCTGCCTACAAGCACGTTCCATTAATGGAAGAAAATTCCTATGAAGCTATCAGGGTAAATGTTTTCGGTACAAAAAACCTTGCCGACCTTGCTGTCAAAAACCAAGTTGGCGTTTTTGTGATGATTTCTACGGACAAAGCCGTAAAACCTACCAACGTAATGGGTGCCAGCAAACGATTTGCCGAAATGTATTGTCACACTTTGGGAGGATTAAATGGAAAAACAACCCGCTTTATTACAACCCGCTTTGGGAATGTGCTGGGCTCCAATGGGTCAGTAATTAAAATCTTCCATCACCAGATTCAAAAAGGTGGCCCCGTTAAGGTTACCCACCCTGAAATTACAAGGTATTTCATGACAATCCCTGAATCGTGCCAACTCGTTCTGGAAGCAAGTACCATGGGCGAAAATTCTGAAATTTTCCTTTTTGAAATGGGAGAACCGGTCAAAATTGTCGATCTGGCTAAAAATATGATAAAGCTCGCTGGTTTCGAACCGGAGAAAGATATTAAAATCGAATTTACCGGATTGAGGCCTGGTGAAAAATTGTATGAGGAATTACTATGTAACAGTGAAAACGATATTGCCACCTATCACCCACAGATAAAAATTGGAAATGTAACACCTGTTGATAAGTCTGTAATGGATGGACTGATAACAAAACTTGAAACTTCACTCAAACAATCAGACCCATTTCAAATGGTTGCTGCCCTGAAGAAAGCTGTCCCTGATTTTATCAGCAATAACTCTATGTTTTCGCAATTGGATGACAACAATACCTGAATTGATTAAAAACCCTTCCAAGAAACACCGACATTTTACAACAATAATTTTAGTTTTTAATGCCATTTACATGTTGCTGGTTGCCACTGTATCATTGGTGCCGGCATCTGTTATTGTAAAAAGCGGATTTTATTTTACAGGAATTGATAAATGGTTTCATGCTGCAATGTACTGTGTACTCGCCATTTTACTGTTCCTGGCCTGGAGACAATCACGGTTTTTTACTATAAAGGCAATTACTGTTCTTGCTTTCACCTTAGCATTTGTTTACAGCCTTATTCTTGAAATACTCCAGGCTACGATCGTGAGCATCGACAGAAGCTTTGAATGGTTGGATCTGCTGGCAAATGCATTGGGTGCTATCTCAGGGATTTTTATCATGATCTTGTTGTTTATCAAAAAAAAATGAAATAGATGATTTTAACACCTAAGTTTGTAAATGAATTAACACTTTGAACGGGATGATTAGTACAATAATAAACTTCCATTGATGAAACCAGGTATTACGGCTATTCGGTTGTTTCTGTTTTTATTGTTTGTGCCAGTCACAACAATGCCGGCTTTTTGTCAATCAACAGCCGGATTTTCAGGATATTTTGGTATTCCTTCTGCAGAATTAAGTCCGGATAAGTCGCTGACTATCGGTTATCATCAACTAAACAACAAGTACTATGACGGTTTTTATCATGGTAAATATGATCTGGATGTAGGATACATCGATCTGGGATATCTTCCGGTCATGGAAATTGGAATCAGGATTACCCGGCCTCGGGGTTTTCAAACCGATAAAAAAACAACCTGGGACAGGATGATAGCCCTAAGGGGTTTGCCACTGAAAGAGTCAAGGTATTTTCCTGCGGTTGTAGTTGGATTTCAAGGTTTTTACACAACTGCCAAAGGAAAAGGAGCTTCATATTTTAACTCCACCTACATCGTGTTAACCAAAAATTTCCACTTCAAAAAAGTGTTCAGGAACCTCGGTCTGACAGCAGGGTATGGTTCTGACATCATTCCAGCCAATACATATCAATACATTGGCTTTTTTGGAGGAGTCAAAATCACACCACAACATCTTGATTTTCTTGAACTCATGATGGATTACGACGCCGACAAATGGAATGCCGGCATTCGTGTCACCATCCTGAAGCACCTTATTTTACTTGCGGGCTACGAGGGACTCGATGCCTTTTCCGGCGGACTGAGTTACCGCTTCACCTTACCCTGATACCGGCTCTCCCGAAAATTTCCTTTTTTTAATCTTCTAAAATTCAAACGCTGCGTTGTTCTGACAAAAAAATCATTCCCACCAGGTTCCAAATCTTAGGGTTAATGTCGCTGGCTTAGGTTTTCGCAATGGTTTCAAAATAAAACCTGACAATCTACCCTAACAGTGTTTCGTCAAAGCTATGCATGGAATGTTTCT
>CALFEP010000153.1 GCA_937950125.1 uncultured Bacteroidota bacterium | reverse complement strand
TAAAAAATGGCCTCTTCGAGGGGATGGCGGCCTTGAAAGTGGGCGGTCGGCAGTCGGCAGTCGGCAGTCAGCAGTCAGCAGTCAGCAGTCGGCAGTCGGCAGTTGGCAAAAAAATAGGGACGCAAGCCCCGAAACCCAAAACATATCGCTAAAAAAAATGGCCTCTTCGAGGGGATGGCGGCCTTGAACCGGCAAAGGGCAGAGCGCAGAGCGCAAGAAGGAGAAGCTTAGATGTAGCTGGTATTGACAGGCCCAGTTACCAGAATCTTAAACATCGAACAATGAAACCATGAACAATTCAACCTTGAATTTGTCAATGTTCAATAAAAGCACTGATTAATCCTCGTAAGGCCAAAGCCCGGTGTAATTGTGAGGTGTGATTTTCCTGAGTTCGAGTTTGATAGTGTCGGGAACATCCAAACCATTGATAAATTCCTGAATGGCAGTCATGTTGATTTTTTCGCCGGTCCGGGTCAGGTTTTTCAAAGCATCGTAGGGGTTTGGATAACCTTCGCGCCTGAGGATGGTTTGAATTGCCTCGGCAACCACAGCCCAATTGTCTTCGAGGTCGGCGTGTATTTTTTCCTCATTTATTGCCAATTTTCCAAATCCTTTCATAAGCGATTTACAGGCAATTACAGAGTGCGCAAAAGGCACACCAATATTACGGGTAACCGTTGAATCGGTCAGGTCGCGCTGCAGGCGTGAAACAGGAAGCTTTGCCGACAAAAACTCAAAAAACGCAATTGCCAGCCCCAGGTTGCCCTCTGCATTTTCGAAGTCGATGGGATTAACCTTGTGAGGCATAGCTGATGAGCCAACTTCGCCCTTTCTGATGGTTTGCCTGAAATATTCCATCGATATGTAAGCCCAGAAATCGCGGGATAAATCAAGCAGGATGGTATTGACACGTTTCAAGCCGTCAAAAAAAGCCGCCATGTGATCATAATGTTCGATTTGCGTGGTAACCTCCTGGCGTTCAAGCCCAAGCTTTGCATGCAGGAACTGTTTACCAAACTGCATCCAGTTGATGTCAGGATAGGCCACATGATGTGCATTGAAATTCCCGGTAGCACCGCCAAACTTTCCCGAAAAGGGTATTTGATTCAACAAATTAAGCTGTTGGTGGAGGCGATTAACAAAGACAAGAATTTCTTTTCCGAGCATTGTTGGCGATGCCGGCTGGCCATGTGTGCGTGCCAGCATGGGAACTTCCTTCCACCGATTGCTCATTTCCGACAGTTTCCTCAATATTACATGAAGTTGAGGCATCAGTTCACTTGTCCATGCATCTTTCACCATCATAGGCACCGCAGTGTTGTTGACATCCTGCGAAGTAAGCCCAAAATGAATAAATTCCTTGTATTTCTCAAGTCCCATTGCATCGAACTTTTCGCGAATGAAATACTCAACTGCTTTTACATCATGGTTGGTTATTTTTTCGATGTTTTTAATGTTGAGAGCATCGTCCTCCGTGAAGTTTTTATAAAGGGATTTCAATTCAATTAATTTATCATGGTTGAAATTTTCAAGCTGTGGCAGGGGCAGAGTGCATAGGCTGATAAAATATTCGATTTCAACTTTAACCCTGTATTGGATGAGGGCTGCTTCTGAAAAGTATTGAGCAAGGTTTACAACTTTATCCCTGTATCGTCCATCAATTGGCGAAATGGCGTATAATTCAGTAAATTGCATAGTATGTTTTTTGTACAAAAATCTGAAAAGTTCGTTATTCCGACCTCAAAAAAACATAAATGTTTCAAAATGTAATATTTGAAAAGTGGCATTTTAGACTTGTCAAAACAAAAACCTGATACCTTTGCGAGTAATTATAAAAAAAGATACTCAACCAAAATTTTATTCATGAAAAAACACAGCAATATGGGTTTCTTTACTAGGCAGGTTCATGCCGGCGAATTTGAAGACCCAATGGGGAGCGCAGTAGTTCCCATTTACCAGACTTCAACTTTTAAATTTAAAAATGCCGATCATGGCGCCGCCTGTTTTTCGGGTGAAGATGACGGGTACATTTACACGCGTTTGGGCAATCCCACCATTGGAGCCCTCGAAGCAGCCGTTGCAAACCTCGAAAGTGGTTATGGTGGAATTGCCACCTCATCAGGAATGGCCGCCATAACGACGGTTTATTTAGCTCTGCTGGGGCAGGGAAAACACATTGTAAGCCACAATTCGTTGTATGGCCCGTCGAGGGTTGTGATGGAATCGTTGTTTTCGCGGTTTGGGGTGAATTACTCGTATGTTGACACCACCAACCTGCAAAATGTGATAGATGCAATTCGCCCTGAAACCACCATGATTTACACCGAAACCCCCGCCAATCCTACCATTGGAATCACCGACCTGAAAGGGCTTGCCGACATTGCCCATCAACATAACATTCCGCTGGTGGTTGACAACACTTTTTGCAGCCCCTACCTGCAGCGCCCCATCGAACTTGGCGCTGATGTCGTGGTTCACTCGATGACCAAGTTTTTGAATGGCCATGCTGATGTGGTTGCAGGTATGATTGTTACAGCAACCAAAGACCTTTACACAAAAATTAAACCCGTGATGACAAACATGGGATGCAACATGGACCCTCATCAGGCTTACCTGGTACATCGCGGATTAAAAACCCTGGGGTTACGGATTGAGAAGGCGCAGAAATCGGCAATAGAAATTGCTGCATATCTTGAAAAACATCCAAAGGTAGAATGGGTGAAATATCCCGGATTGGAGTCACATCAGCAATTCGAGCTGGCAAAAAAACAGATGGATGGTCCGGGAACAATGATTTCGTTTGAACTGAAAGGCGGGCTGGAAGCCGGTAAAAAGCTGATGGACAATGTTCAGCTTATACTTCTGGCAGTTTCATTAGGTGGGGTTGAATCGCTCATTCAACACCCGGCTTCGATGACCCATTCGAAGGTTTCGCACGAGAAAAAACTCGAAGCTGGAATTTCCGACGGGCTGGTGCGTTTTTCGGTTGGAATTGAAGACACAAACGATTTATTAGCCGACCTCGAACATGCTTTGAATGTTGTTTAACTGACAATATTTTTCCGGAAAAGCTGTTTCTAACCCGATACTGAAACAGCTTTTCCGTTTTTTTAGAAATTAATAATTCCACAATCCGGTAAAAAATCCTCATATTGAATGGCTACTCATCAGAAATTTGGTCAGTTTTTCACCATTTTGATAATCCTGCTGATAACCGGCTTACCGTTGCAGGCACAAAAAGTAGCTGTGGTATTAAGTGGCGGAGGCTCACGCGGAACTGCCCACATTGGCGTACTCAAAGCGCTTGAAGAAAACAACATTCCAATCGATTACGTTGCAGGAACCTCTATTGGCGCCTTGGTTGGTGCACTTTACGCATCAGGGTATTCACCCGATGAAATGGAACGGATATTTACCTCGACCGATTTCCAGCGTTGGTCATCAGGAATCATGAACCAGGACATCACCTATTTTTACAAAAAAGATGAACCGGATGCCGGTTGGGTAAACCTGAACCTTGATTTCTCGAAAAACATTTCGGGAATATTGCCAACTAATTTTGTTTCGCCCATAGAAATGAATTTTATGCTGATGCAGCTTTTTTCTGGTGCATCTGCAGTGGCTGAATACAATTTCGATAATCTTTTTGTTCCTTACCGGTGTACAGCCTCCGATATTGATTCGAACAAAATGGTCGTTCTGCGCAAAGGAGATCTCGGAAAGTCGGTTAGGGCATCACTTACATTTCCATTTTACTTCAAACCCATCGAAATTGACAACCGTCTGTTGTTTGACGGAGGCATGTACAACAACTTCCCTGCAGATGTTGCCACTCAGGATTTTTCACCCGATTTTATCATCGGCAGCAAGGTAGCCGGAAATTACCCTAAACCCCATCCTGACGATATTCTCACACAAATTCAAAATATGCTGATGACAGATACCGATTTTGGCCTTGATCCTGAAACGGGAATTCTGATTGAACCCAGGGTCGAAAAAGTAAGCCTGATCGACTTTTCGATGGCCAAAGCTTTCATCGACAGTGGTTATGTTACAACTTTGCGGCATCTGCCCGAAATTAAAGAAAGGGTAAAAATACCCAGAAGTCGTGAAGAAGTCATTGCCAAAAGAACCGAATTCAACAACAAAAAACCAGCATATATTATTGATAGTGTATCGATTAAAGGGATGAATAACAGAAGCAACGAATATGTTAACCGTTCGTTATTTCACAAATCAACCAAAGTAACACTTGCCGAAATTACCGACGATTATCTTCAACTTGCAGCCGATGATATTCTGAAGATGGGCACAAGTTGCATGAAATATCACCCCGGAAGAGGCCATTACGAGTTATGCATGGATATGCAACCCGCCGAAAAGTTCGTTTTGAAATTTGGGGGAAATATTTCATCAAGACTGGCAAACCAGGCTTTTGTTGAGCTTCAGTACAAATACCTGTTTAAAAACGCCCTAAAAGTCAGGGGAAACGTTTATTTTGGAAAATTTTATACCTCGGTAATGCTTGATTCAAGAATTGATTTCCCATCGAAAAGCCCGTTTTATCTTGGAGCAAATCTGGTTTACAACCACTACGATCATTTTAAGAGTCAGATTCATTTTTTTGAAGATCAAACTCCTTCATATCTTATTCAGGATGACAATTATCTGAGGTTTTACGGAGGGAAACCCGTTACCGGGAAAGGCAAAATTGAAGCCGGTTTAGCCACCGGACTGCTGGAAAACAACTATTATCAAACGAACAATTTCACGCGTGAAGATACTGCCGACCGCACCCGTTTCAGTTTTGCTGAAGGGCAGGTAGCCTGGGAAATAAATACTTTAAACAGAAAACAGTACGCAAGTTCAGGGGCAAAATTCAGGTTAGCACTGAGCTACGTTGACGGGCTTGAAAAATTTAACAGTGGGTCGCTGTCATCAAAAGAAAAGGATGAATATAAACAAAATCATGAATGGCTTAGGGTGAAGGTGGTATGGGAAAACTATTTCGGCAGTTTGGGACCTTTGAAACTTGGTTTTTACGGAGAACTAAACCTGTCGAACCAGACACTTTTCAGCAATTACACATCCAGTTTGCTTGCAGCACCAGCTTTTGAACCCATTCCTGAATCAAAAACAGTATTTTTACCCAACTTCAGGTCATTCAATTATGGTGCTGCCGGGTTTAAAACAATTTTTAATCTGTCGAAAAAATTGGAATTGCGCGCCGATGCTTACCTTTACCAACCTTATGAAGAAATTATCAGAAACTCCGATAACTCAACCAGCTTTGGACCATTGTTCGACAAAAGGCACTGGATGGCTTCAGGCACAATTGTTTATCACACCTTGGTGATGCCCATCAGTTTTTCGGTGAATTATTTCGACGACCCTGAAGATAAGTTTTTTGTGGCACTGAACATTGGCTATATTTTGTTCAACAAAAGGGCTCTTGAATAAAATTCATTGAATTTCAGACTTGTAGCTTGCAGCACAAAAATTTGTTCTCCCTCTTTCTATTCAATAATTTTTTATTTTTGAATAAAAATTGGCGTATGAAATATCTGCTTGGAATACTTTTTCTGATAACAATCGTTGCAAAAGGGCAAAATTCAGTTTTTACCCGGGACGAAATAAAATCCATGTTTAACAATAATGGTGAAATTGTCTTCAGGTTTCAAATAGCAGACACAACGCTCATCCCGCTATTATCAACCATGATTTCGATAGACAAAGTGACTGATAACGAAGTTGTTGCTTACGCAAATGAAGAAGAGTTTTACCAATTTACAACCCTTGAAATCCCTTTCCAGATAATTCCGCCAAGAATTCTTTCACCCGAAGAGATGAATATGCTTCATGAAGTTAACCTGCGTGGAATAACAGCGTGGGACTTCTATCCTACTTACTCAGCCTATCTGAGTATGATGGAGCAGTTTGCTACACAATACCCCACACTCTGTGAGGTGTTTAGCATAGGAACCTCGGTTCAGGGACGACAGCTGATGATGGCAAAAATATCGGATAATGTTGGCACAAAAGAAGCTGAACCACAATTTCTTTACACCGGAACCATTCATGGCGACGAGCTGACAGGGTACGTACTGTTGTTGCGTCTGATCGATTATTTGCTTACCAATTATGGAACAAATCCAAAAGTCACCAACCTGGTAAACAATCTCGAAATATGGATTAATCCACTGGCAAATCCCGATGGAACTTATTATGGTGGCAACAACACGGTGGCCAATGCACGGCGTTTCAACGCCAACAACGTTGACATCAACCGCAACTTCCCCGATCCGGAAGATGGCCCTCACCCCGACGGCAAAGCATGGCAGCCTGAAACACTCGCTTTTATGCAGTTAGCTCAGGAAAACCATTTTGTCATGTCAGCAAATACGCATGGTGGCGCTGAGGTGATGAATTATCCGTGGGATACCTGGGCACGGTTGGCTGCCGACAACAGTTGGTGGATTTTTGTGAGCCGGCAATACGTGGACACAGTTCACCTTTATTCGCCATCAAATTACTTCGATGGATTTAACAATGGGATTACAAACGGCTATGCCTGGTACACCATAAGTGGCGGGCGGCAGGATTACATGAACTATTTTCACAATTGCAGGGAGCTAACCCTGGAGATTTCGGATATAAAAAAACCCACCGCCTCCAACCTGCCTAATTACTGGAACTGGAATTTCCGATCATTGCTTAATTACATGGAGCAATGTACTTTTGGAATTTCGGGAACGGTGACCAACCTTGCAACGGGCGCCCCCATTAAAGCGAAAATTTTAATTGAGGGGCACGATCTGGACAATTCATTCGTATATTCCGATTCAATTACGGGACTTTATCAGCGGCTGCTTGATTCAGGAACATACAACCTGACATTTATTGCCGATGGATTTCCATCAAAAACTATCGGCGATGTTTCTGTAAACCGCTATTCAACCACCCTTCTCAATGTTCAGCTCGGCAATGAAGCTATGATTGCCTCATTTTCAGCATCACAAACCATGGTTCCTGAGGGCGGGCAGGTAATTTTCACCAATCAGTCGTCGGGAAGTCCTGCAGCGTATGGTTGGTTTTTTGAGGGTGGAACACCGGCAATCAGCACATTGGCAAATCCACCTGCAATAACCTATCCTAATCAGGGAATTTATGATGTTAAACTCACTGTTTACAATGCTTCCGGAGATTCATCACAGTATCTGGGCATAGATTTTATTCATGTTTTTCCGGAGATTCTAATGGGAAACGGAAATTTACAAACCTGCAATGGGCTGTTTTACGATTCGGGAGGTGAAGCTGGAAATTACGCCAGCAATGAAAGCTATTCACTTACTTTTACCGCCCCCTTTCCCGGGTCAGGTTTGGTTGTCGATTTTCTTGAATTTGACCTGGAAAATGAAACCAATTGCAACAAAGACTGGCTTAAAATCTTCGATGGAGCTTCAATTTCATCGCCATTGATTGGAAAATATTGTGGTACAGTTTCACCCGGAGTTGTTCATGCAAACAATGCTGAAGGTGCTCTTACATTTCAGTTCAGTTCCGACAATTCGATCACAAAACCTGGCTGGAAAGCCCATGTATGGTGCAACGGAACACAGACCGTTCAGTTGAAAGCGGGATGGAACGGGATTTCTGCTTTCATAGAATCTGAAAATAGCGAACTCACCTCATTATTTGGTGATATTCTGAGCGAAATTATCATGATTCAGGGGGAAGATGGTACGTTTATTCCCGAAAATCAAAATAATACCCTGCAACAGTGGGATTGCGAAAAAGGTTACCAAATTAAACTATTCAGCGACGCCTTGGTGAGTTTTGACGGGATATATAAAAACGGAGGTTCAATCAACCTTTTTGAAGGATGGAACCTGATTCCTGTGCTTTGTCATGAGTCAGTTCCAGTTTCAAACCTCATCAGCGGAATCGAAAACCAGGTCATAATTATTAAAGAATCCGCTGGTTTGAAAGTTTTCTGGCCTGATGCCGGAATTAATACACTTCAGAGCGTTTTGCCCGGAAATTCTTACTTTATAAAGGTATCAGCACCCATTCTTCTTACCTATCCTGAATAATAAAAGTTTTGAAGAAAAATCTTCTGTTAGCAAAATGTCTTTCACAAATCGAGTCATTTCCCACACCCGGATTTCCCAATTTCAGACTTTCTGATCTGATGTTGATTTTCATTCAAAAACAAGAACCTTTTCGAAGATTGATATTTCGTACTTACGAGATTTCTTCACACTTAGCGTGAAGAAATGGCAAATAATTGATAAGGGGTAAAAGGGGTCAGGTGGCGGCGCAAAGCGCTGCCACCTGACCCCTCCTCTAAGTAAGTAACCCTGTCATTTCGACCGCCAAAACAAGCGAAGCGCAGTTTTGAAAGGAGACCCACCACATGCCTTCGTGCCTTTGTAAGGAAGGCAGGAATCTAAAATTTATCGACATTGCCATTTTCGACAGGTCAGGATATCAGACTTTGGAAATTCATGCTTCGAAACCATCAGTTCTCAATATTGTACTTTTTTCCATTAAATCACATTCAATTAACATTCAATTTATTACTACAGTTTCCTGAATTGACGGGAGCCTTAATTTCATCAGTCACTATACATGTGTCGTGATTAAAAAATACCAATGAAACCTTAAAACGTGCTGATTTGATGTGTTTGTCATATTTTCTGAAAGGTTTCCAAATCAATTTCTACAAAATATACAAAAAACCAGTCCTGCCTTCCAAAATTTATTTTGATTATTTCTATATTAATCAGTTATTTTATTGATTTTATGATACTTAAATTTGCGGCATGATAATTGAAAAATCAGAGTCATCAAAAATTCTATAATTATGAAAATAAATTTTTACAAAACCCTTCTTTTGATTGTTGTTGCAGCAATTGCATTCACATCGTGTAAAAAGACTATTGAACCTCCCACACCTACAGGTGAAGGTTTCGAATCGCTTCAAGTACCAGATGGTTTCACCTGGTCAACCCTTAACAAAACACATTTCTCGGTTCAGATTGTTGATGCCTCTGGCAATCAAACTGACCAAATCAATGGTTTCCCGCTTGATGCTACCGACCCGCAGGGTAATGTCTTACAACGGGTTACCATTTTAAACGGAGTTGCAGCCTATTACCTTGAGTTAAACCGATCAATTGAAGAAATCCGGTTTCACTCTCCGGCTCACAACATCGCACAGGTTATAAACCTGAAAAGCGACGTGAAAAAATTTCAGCTGCCACCAACTCTTAAAGCAATAAAAGAATATACCGACTCGGATGGAGATGGTGTTTTTAATGATTTTGATGACTTTCCAGAAAATCCTGATCTGGCTTACCGGGTATTTTATCCCTCACCCTACAGAAATTCTACCTTAAAATCGACAGATGATACCTTCCAGGTTTGGTATTATCAAATGTTTGAAGATTTGTGGCCGGCTAAAGGTGACTATGACTTGAACGACCTGATACTGAAATTAAGGATGGTTGTGAATTTCAATGCACAAAATGAATGGACCAGTGGTTCGTTTTCATTTTACGTGTGGACAAATGGCGCAGCTTTGAACCTGGGATGTGGAATCGAGTTTTTCGATTATCTCGAAAATGTAGGCGATAAGCTACGGCTACGATATCTTTATGCTGATCAGATTGAGCTTGTACCAGGCTATACTATCCAGGGCGAAGACCCGGATGTTGACAACTCGTTCATCATTTTTAACAATGCTGATGCTTTCAAAGGAATCGACTATACAAATACAGGAATCGGATTAAGCGCAAATCCGATGGGCGATTCGCTAACGTTTAACTACACAGTGAACCCGCCAACAACGTGGATGGCAGCATTTGTTTATTTATACTATACCAGTGATCGGGGTCATGAGGTTCGTCCCATTGGTCTGCCTCCTACCATTGCCGGAAACTGGAGTTTATTGGGAACGGGGCTTGATGCGTCCCCAACTGCTGCATGGAATTACACTCCCGGCACCGATTTTCTATACCCTTACGATCCGCCATTCTTTGCTACAGAATTTGGTCATCCGTGGGGTATCGAACTTGAATTTGGAGGCGATTTAATGGTAGCCTTCGAACAGGTTAGTATCCTCGAAGCATTTCCGCAGTTTGAGGATTGGGCCGAAAGCGGTGGAACCGTAAATACAAATTGGTACGAATTTCCGGTGGCTGATCCTACAAAAGTTTTTGACGTTTCGGCACTTGTACCATCAAAATAAAATATACAGCTCGTAACTTCTTCATTCGTAGTTAAAAAAGGCTGCCTTCATCAGATAGGCAGCCTTTGTTTTTATTAACAAACGAAATTTAGTTCGCGGTAACCATCAGTTTCTTGATAAAAATATGCTTATCTCCTGCAAAGACAAGTGTGTAAACTCCTGGTTTGATATTGGATAAAACAAGTGGGGTTGAAAATGAAACCGTTGATTTGGTAATTGTTTCACCCAACACATTAACGATGTTTAACGATAAACTTCCGGGTTGGGTTGTTGTGATGGTAACATCGCCCGATGATGGGTTTGGAAAAACACTGATATTATCGAGATCTGTTTCCGGCATCCCAACACAGGATGTAACATTAACAGGCTGAACAGCGCTGTTTTGGCAACCATCGGGATCAGTATAAATGTAAGATATGCTATGTTCGCCAATTCCGGCTACATCAGGGTAAAACCAGCCATTTTCTACACCCGTTCCTGAATAAACCCCACCTTCAGGAAAACCTCCTGTCAACTCAAAAGCAGGCCATTCGTAACAAACGGTGTCAAAAGCCATCAGGCTCACCTCCGGGAGAGTAAAAACATAAATCATGTTCGTTTGAGTGAATGTGTTTGTGGAGGTTTCGTTTGAAACAGTTAAAGTTACATCCCACATGCCGCCCGCATTGTATGTAACAGTTGGATTCTGGAGGGTTGAGGTTGCGGGGGAACCTCCTTCAAAAACCCATTCCCAAGATGTAATTTCGCCAACCGACTCGTCCGTAAACTGGACGCTTTCGCCCTGGCAAATCTCGTAATCATCCGCCGAAAAGGCTGCTGTCAAAGGTGCGCCACATTCAGCCTGCTGCAATCCATTGTTTTGAAAATAATCAACAAAAGTTTGAACACTTGAAATCGGCCACATATCCTGCTCCACAATTTCGTGATTTGGGGCAATCAGGATGTACGTTGGATAGGCGTTGATTCCGTAAGTATTGTTGATGGCTGTCCCGCCACCTTCAACACCGCTGATACAGGGGAAATTAACCCCATAGGTTTGATCAAACTGAATACATTGTGCATTTGTGTTGCCATCGTTTACCGCTATTACAAACAGGTCGGCGGTGTTGCAACCAAACATTTCGTAAGCCACGCTTAACATAGGAGCGGTGCTTATGCACGAACTTCAGGTGGTAAAGAAAAAGTCAATACAAACGTACTGACCTCCGTCAAGAATCTCAAAAAGATTGAATTCCTCTCCTTCGGTTGTTGTGGCTGTGAAATCGACAGCCTGTGTTAAGGGAGTTTGTGAAAAGGCAAGGCTCATTGTCATGAGCAAAACCATCGAAAGTAATGTTTTACGCATAGTAGTCATTGTTTAGTTATTAAAAAAAACGATACAAATTTATCTATTCTACGATGCAAAATTCATTTAAGAATGGAATGTTACTGAACGAGGCTATTCTGAAAAATTCATAAGCTCCATCATTTTATTGATTCTTAGTTTCTTAGAGGCTTTGTGGCAAAAATTTAAAGTTGCCTCAAAACGCGTCTGCAGCAGGCAGGGATTCCCAAAGTTTATGAATAGGATAAGCTATAATCAACATTTCTCAGTGGAGTTGTTTTTAGGATAGGTTTGGTGGTGGGAGGTGGTTTCGACAGGCTCAACCACCAATTGACAGCAGGTGATGGGAGGTGGTTTCGACAGGCTCAACCACCATTAAATGGAATGTGGTGGTTTTGACAAGCTCAACCACCAATTGACAGCAGGTGATGGAAGGTAGTTTCGACAGGCTCAACCACCATTAAATGGAATGTGGTGGTTTGGTTTGTTGGATTTATCATGCTTTTTTCATAAAAAGTAAACCAAATGATTTGACACAATTCATACATTTGTTGTTTAAAAAATTGGTGATAATGCGAAATATTTTCTGCTTTGCCTTACTTGTTTTCATTGCTTTTCACTCTTTTTCTCAAGTGCCGCAGGGTTTTAACTATCAGGGCGTTCTGCGTGATAGCCTGGGTAATCTGCGCATCGATGAGGAGGTTGTTTTAAAAATGGCCATTGTTAAAACTTCACCAGATGGTGAAATCATTTATGCCGAGGAGCATCAGGCTGTTACCAACAACCTGGGTATGGTTAATCTGACTGTTGGAGGTGGCATTCCAACCACAAACCAATTTACAGGTATTGAATGGAATACCGGTGTTTTTTATCTGAAAATTGAAATCTACAACCAGGAAACCGGTATTTTTGAACTGTTAGGAATAAGTCAGTTGCTGAGTGTACCATTTTCGATGTACGCTGATGAATCAGGATTAAAAAACCTTCCGGCACTCCTCCAGGCTCAAATCGACAGCCTTGATGCAAAACCCGGTACCATTGTGTTAAATCTTACTACGCAATGCTTGAACTATTTTACAGGATTAAACTGGATGGCGATGTGCGGTGAATGTACCCCTCAGCCTACAACAGCCAACGCCGGACCTGACCAGTCGTTGGTAGGGATCGAAACCTATCTTGACGGCAATCAGCCATTGGCAGGAAGCGGCCTGTGGCAAATCGTTTCTGGAAACGGGGGTTCGCTAATCAACCCATTTCAACACGACAGCCGTTTTACGGGCATCCAGGGAAACAGCTATGAGCTTTCATGGACTATTTCCAACAGTTGTGGAAGCACCACCGACCATGTCGAAATCAACTTTTTGAACTCCCCCCCACCCGCTGTTGACGGACTTATGTTTGCGCCCTATGTTGACTGCCTGCTTTGGCCAAATTTCGACATAGCCGACATCACTGCAACAGGAATTTGCCACTACACCTGTGCTTTTATTGTGGATGACCAGTTTCAAAGCGGCGCTAATCCCTGCTGGGGAGGCTATTCAACATTAGGCACCGATTATTACCAGGATAAAATTGTAGCCCTGCGTGCACAAGGGGGCGACATCATCATGTCGTTTGGTGGCGCCAACGGAATTGAGCTGGCTTATGCTGCCAGCAGCGAATTTGAAGCCAGAGATGCCTACAAAACCGTAATTCAGGCTTACAACCTTTCAAGTATCGACTTTGATATAGAAGGTTTTTTGGTGGCTGAGCCTGTTTCGCGTGAACGCCGTTCGAAAGCCATGAAACTTTTGCAAAACGAATTCCCCAACCTGCGCATCAGCCTTACCCTTCCGGTTATGCCCACTGGTCTAACCAACGATGGGATGAATACGGTAGCAAGTGCCTTAAATCAGAGCGTAAGCATTGGTATTGTGAATGTTATGGCAATGGATTATGGACCGGCAGGTATCGACATGGGCGATGCCGCCATTTCGGCAGGCGAAAACGTTTTTCTGCAATTGAAGACATTGTACCAGAATGCCGGAATGCCGCAACCAGATTCTGTCATCTGGTCGAAAATTGGCATTTGCCCGATGATTGGTGAGAATGATGTTCAGGGCGAAATTTTCAACCTTGATGATGCCTTTGACCTTGCAAACTGGGCTTCTCAACGAAAAATCGGACGATTGACAATGTGGTCGGCCAACCGCGACCGTGAATGTACCCATCCCAACGACCCGCTGTATTCGTGCAGCCGCATTGAGCAGGAACTTTTCCAGTTTTCCTCCATTTTCGGATCGGTGTCATCAAATTCGTGTAATTCATACAAAAAATAATTATGAAAAAATTTATTTATCCGTTTATTTTCATCCTGTTAATGGTAACTTTTCTTGGTTGTTCAACATCAGGCCAACTGCAAAAAATTCAGTTTCAGGGTGAGGCACAGGGCACCTATTATGCAATAACTTATTTCGCCAATGATACCCTTGTGAAACAGCAGGAAATCGATTCGTTGTTAAAAGATTTCGATCTTTCAGCCTCCATTTGGGTTGAGAATTCAGTGATATCCAGGATAAACCGAAACGACCCCGGGGCAGTTCCTGATGAACATTTCGCAGATATTTTCAGGCACTCGCAGCGTGTTTCCGAAATTTCGGGTGGCGCTTTCGACATAACAGTTGGCCCCCTTGTTAATGCATGGGGATTTGGGTTTAAGAATAAAATGAATATTAACCAACAGATTGTTGACAGTTTGCTTACACTGGTGAATTACAAAGCAGTGAAACTGAATGAAGGAAAGCTCCTGAAGGAAAATCCAAATATTCAGATCGACTTCAACGCTATTGCTCAGGGTTATTCCGTTGACCTGACTGGTGGTTTTCTTGAAAAAAATGGCATATCAGATTTTCTTATCGACATTGGTGGCGAAGTGTTGGCAAGGGGGCGCAAACCTGACGGTGAATTATGGACAGTGGGTATCGAAAAACCATCAGAAAATGCTGATTCGGACAGGCAGTTAAAGGCGATTATCAGCATGAGCAACAAAGCCATTGCAACATCAGGCAACTACCGAAAATTTTATGAAGTGGAAGGAATTCGTTATTCTCACACCATCGATCCAAAAACCGGTTACCCGGTGCGCCATTCATTACTATCTGCAACGGTGATGGCAGACAGTGCAACCATAGCCGATGCCTATGCCACCGCATTTATGGTGATGGGCATTGAAAAAACGCAGGAATTCTTAAAAAACCAACCGGGATTGGAGGTTTACCTGATTTATTCTGCTTCAGACGGAGAATTGAAAACCTGGAAAAGTCCGGGAATCGAAAAAATGCTTCAGGAACAGTAGCACAAAGCCATCAGCCTTTTATTTCTTCAAATTCAACTTCATCGCGATGATGCTTGTTTTCGCAGGTCGCTCCTTCGGCTTTACCACACGTACACCCTAAACGCTCGCCGGTAACCGGATGAACGCTGCTGCACGATTTGCGAAATTCGCCATCCTTTTTGAGAAACATTTTAATGGCAATGCCTGCAATGGCAAGTCCGATAAGTAATATTGCAAATAAAAACAGTTTTATCATCTGTGCTGATTTTAATCATAAAAACACCCGTTAACCAAAATTGTTTTGATTATGATGCGACAAAAATACAGGATTTAGATTTTCCGGCGGCGGAATTCCGAGCATACAATTGCTGTCGCAATAGAAGCATTGAGCGATTCGGCGCCTTTTGAAAATGGCGGGATAAACAGTTTTTTGCTGACCAGCCTGCCAACCTCTTCGCTGATACCGTGTGATTCGCTGCCAATAACGATGATTCCCTTTTCGGGCAATGGTTCCGAATAAATATTATTTCCATTCAAAAAAGTTCCGAAAACATGGGTATTCTGGCCGAATTTGCCAATTACATCCACCAAATTCTGGTAAAAAACATTCACCCTGAATAAGGAGCCCATGCTTGCCTGTATGGTTTTTGGGTTATAAAGTTCGACGGTGTTTTTAGAGCAAACCACATTGTTTATTCCAAACCAGTCGGCAATCCTGAGTATGGTACCCAGATTTCCGGGGTCATTAATGCCGTCCAGAGCGAGTACAAGTTCGTCGAAATGCTGAGCGGTCAAGATTTTAGGGGGTTCTATTTTTGCAACAGCCAACACCTGGTTGGGCGTTTTCAAACTGCTGATTCGTTCAAGTTCGCTTTTGCTTACATTAAATAATTCAATGCCTTTCAAAAATCCCGTGTACGAAGTTTGGGGCCAATCGCCGCTGGCAAATATTTTCATTACAGAAATTTGGTTGAAAAGCAACTCCTCAACCATTTTGGGACCTTCCACCACAAATGCCTGGTGCATTTCCCTGAATTTTTTCAGTTGCAGCGATTTTAAAAATTGTATCTGACCTTTTGATATCATCCGGGTTTGTTTTTTCGAAACAAAAGTAATGATAACCTTGCAGAAAAATCAGACAGTGGTTTTCTGCCATTTTTTTTAATCATGGTTTTCTGTTACACCCTCAATATTTCAATAAGTTATCATTGCAAAAACGTTTGAACTACTAAATTTTACTAAAAAAGACCATAACTTGAAATTCAGCTTGCTTTATTGAAGCAGATTGATTATTTTTCGCAGAATTTTTAAAACAAAATATGAACAATAAAAAGTAAAAACCATGAATTACAATGAGCCACTCCAGTATCTTTCGTTTGCAGGATCGAAGCTTAACAAGGCAATTTACCTCCGTTCAACGGTGAACATCCTTGCTAAAGAAGGCACCACCTTTTCGAGAAAAAACATTGTCGAAACCAACCGGTTATCCGAAAAAACCAATACAGGCGCCACTCCGTTGCCCGATTTTACCATTACTTACACTGTGGTAGATGACAATTCCAGATCGGCTCCAGGCACATTTAAGGACATCATAAACATCCCTTTGGTTGAAAACGCAAGTTTTCCACCAAGTGAAACGGTTGCAGCAGTCAGGAATCAGTTGAACAACTACTTTGCAAACAACAAGAAGGTTGAATTGAGGGTGTTGGTCAGGGTATTCAGCGATGGGCCAACCGGTAAAGTAACCACAACCATTGCCGAGAATGCTGACATCGATATTGATTAGGTGTTAATGATGGATGATCAATTCTCGTTTTTTAAGAATCATAAAAACTCACCCTGGTTTTTAATGCTGATATTTTCGGGTTGCCCACTGAGATTTTTTTACAATAATTCATTCATTCCCGAAACAGGCACTAATTGATAAAAATGAAATTAAATTTTTGAAAAAACCCGGATCATATCATGATAATAAAACACCTGTTTTTAAAGAAATGTTTCATGTTTGTATTAGCAATTGCTATGTTACAAACCTTGCTGGGTGAGCAAACCGGAAACAGCGACAGCATTACTGACACATCGCTTAAATCAGAAAATTCTGCTGAAAAAGTTATCGAACTCCTGTCGTTAGCAAAAAAAAGTGCTGGCACTGATCCTGAAAAAGCATTGACGCTTTTGGGTATTTCCGGTAAATTAGCGGATGAAACAGGCTATTTCAAAGGAAAAATGGATGTGCTTTACGAATACGCAAACATTTACAAAAAATTGGGGAATATTGATTCAGCATTGATTTTTATCGAAAAATTCATCCATTTCAGCGATTCGCTCAACGATACCCGCAACCTGGCAAAAGGATTTTACCAGTTTGCAAATCTGATTTCAAGAAAAGGTGAAAAGGATATGGCTTACTCGTACCTGCGCAACAGCGAAAAATATTTCAAATCGCTGTCAGATACGATTGGATTGATTGGCGTTTACAACTCCATTGGCAATTATTTCGAAAATACTACTTTTCTCGATTCTGCTGCTTTTTATTACCTGAAAACCATAAAATTATGCGATAACAACAAGAATGAGAAAGCGCTTGGCTCGGTACTCATCAATCTGGGCAAAGTTTACATCAGGCTCGACAACTTCCCGCTTGCCATACAGTATGTTACACAAAGTATTGGTATAAACACCAACTACAACAACCTTGCGAATGTAGCCCTTGCCTACACACTTCTCGGAAATATTGCCAGCGAAAAAAACGAAACCGATGATGCAATAGCCAACTATGCAAAAGCCGAGACGATTTACAAACAATTAAAGAATTCGATTGGTCTGAACAACCTCTACATTAATTATGGTGATATTTATCGTAAGCTGGGAAAAGATTCGCTGGCTTTGATAAATTTCGACCTTGCCCTGAAATATTCAAATCTTTCGGGTTACATCAGTGGAATTATTGCATCAACCAAAAACAAGGCGGCCATCCTGATAAAGCAAAAAAAATTCGCTGAAGCTGCCATTCTTCTCGACACCTGTTTATTTTATTCCTTTAAAGCAAAGGATAAGGAAAGCCGAAAAGATGTTTATTTTTATTTTTCGACCATATACTCAGAACTGGGAAATTACAAAAAGGCTTACTTGTTCCTTAATAAATATTCAGATTTGAAAGACAGCATTGACATTAAAGATACTGAAGCAAAAATTGCCGGGTTATCCTTAAAGTTTGAAAAAGAAAAGGACCAGGCGCGTATTCTCGCACTCGAAAATGAAAACCTGTCGAAAGACCTTTCGATACGCAAAAGAACCAACCAACGGAATGCTTATCTTTTTAGTGGTGCTGGCCTGGTATTGCTGGTATTGTTTATTGCAGGCTATTTCAGGAACAAGGCAAAGCACGAAAGCCTTTTAACTGCGCAGAGGATAAGACAGATTGAGGAAGAAAAGAAACTCTGGTCGGCCCGCTTACTGGTCGAAGGCCAGGAGGAAGAACGCAAGCGCATTGCCAAAGAAATGCACGACGGTATAGGGGTGTTGTTGGCTACAGCTAAAATGCAGTTTTCGTCCATTCCGGAAGTAAACCCCGAAGCCAACCAGCACATTGTCAAAGCCACCAGACTGCTCGAACAGGCTACCTCCGACGTGAGGAAAATAACACACAACATGATGCCCGGACTGCTGACCAAATTTGGATTTTTTGATGCTGTGGAAGATTTGATTGAAAAAATTGATGATGCCGGCACAATCACCGCAAAAGTGAAAATAAACGGTGATACTTTCCGCTTTCACGAAAATAAGGAAATAATGCTTTACAGGATAATCCAGGAGTTGGTGCACAACACAATTAAACACGCAAACGCCAGTGCAATAAGCGTTATTTTGGAAACAGACGAACCAAACCTCATCATGAGTTTTTCGGATAACGGATGCGGGTTTGATGTCAGCCAGGTACTTAATAAAAAATCAATCGGGCTAACCAGCATCATGTCGAGGGTTAGTTTTCTCGATGGAAAAATCACCATCGACTCCAGCCCGGATGAAGGAACCACCTACAAAATTGAAGTATGTTTGAATTGATGTTTTATAATACAAACCTAAACACACAAAATTATGATCAGAGTTCTCATTGCTGATGACCACCACCTGATGATCGACGGAATAAAATCAACCCTCGCGGGAGTTCCCAACATCGAAATTGTTGGCGAGGCAACCGATGGCTACCTGGTTTTGCGCTTTTTAGAGTCAAATCCCGATGTTGATGTAATTTTAATGGACATTAACATGCCAAAACTTGACGGGCTCGACTGTACCAAAAAAGTAACAAAACTTTATCCCAACATCAAAATCATCGCCCTTTCGCAATTCGACGAAAAAAGGTTTGTGAAACAGATGGTAAAAAATGGCGCGATGGGTTACCTGCTGAAAGATTCAGGCAAAGACCTGCTTATTGAGGCCATAACAAAGGTTTATAATGGCGAAAAATACTTCAGCAGCCAGCTTTCCATAAGTCTTGTAAACCAGGAGCTGAAACTCGAAAACACCAAATCGTTGTTTCCAAAACTCACCGAACGCGAAATCGAGATTCTGAATCTGATCTGCCAGGAGTATTCGAGCCAGGAAATTGCAGATAAGCTTTTCATTAGTTTTCATACTGTGGAAAGCCACCGTGCCAACCTGATGCTGAAAGCCGGCGCCAAAAACACTGCCGGATTAGTGCGTTGGGCAGTCGAAAACGATTTTGTACACTAATTCAACCTTTCATTATCTGGTTAAACAAATTTTCTGGTTTTGCAATTTCAATGCATAAAGATAATTGTGATTCAGGAAGCAGAGACAACAAAAAAACCCGCCAAAACAGCGGGTTTTTCACTTTTTCAAAACCTGACATTCTGAAATTAAAGTGTTGGAAATTTTTCAGGATATACCATCTTTCTGTTCAAAAAATCCTTCCAATCCTTATAGGTTCCAAAAATGAAAAAAGTAATGTTTTTGTGTTGAACCTTAGCAACATAAAACCCTTCGTGCTCCACCCTAAGGAAGGATTGATCAATTTGTTGGTACATCACCAGCGACAATCCCTTGTCATGTTGGGCGTTGTCTAATGAAATTTTCACTATCACTGATGCGTGGTCATAATTCACACTGGCGAATCCCATCAGCGTAAACGAAATCAGCGCCAAAATCAAAGCCACTTTTGCAGTTTTCATAACTACCTCCTGTTTTTATGGTTAAAAAAAATATGATTTAAGAACTGTGTTTGTTCCCGGTTTGTCCGTCGGTAACACTACAAAAGTAGGTTGGCTACCAAGGCTGAGAGTGGCTGAATTCGGGGATGAAAAAAAATGGCTGAATCAGGTGAATCTTTACGAAGTTGGCGAAACCACGAAAAACCAAAAATCTTAACACAAAAAAACCCGCCAAGGTTGGCGGGTGCTAATATTTCGGTACACTTTTTTACTCTGGCTAATTCCTGTTTTCTGGCATTCTTTCAGTGCGGCGACGGTCGATGGTGAAAAAATCAATCCATCTGTCACGTGTTCCCGAAATCACGTAAGTGTTTCTGAAGTAAGAAACCCTGGCAACATAAAGTCCGGGATGCTCTTCATCGAGAAAAGATTTATCAATCATGCGATACATGGCAAACATCAGCCCACGATCCTGGACTGCCTGATCAACCGTCATATAAATTCTCGAACCGCGGTGATCAGAACGTAAATCCTGTGAAAAACCAATCAGCGCAACGCTCAAAAGCGCCATAATCAAAACAACTCTTGCAGTTTTCATAACAACCTCCTGTTTTTTGGTTAATGTAATTCTTGAAATTTTTTATAAGAACTTTTTTGTTTTCAATAATCTCACCGATTACGTCACAAAAGTAGGCTGGCATCAAACCGTGGGAGTAGCTGAATTCAGGGATAAAAAAAATTGGCTGAAATCAGGGAATTGCTGAGCGATGGTTATAACGATTTGCATATCTGTATTTTACACAAAAAAACCCGTCATTGGTGACGGGCTTTCTTTTTTCCGGCCTTTAATTTCAGGCTAAAGTTTGCAGGACAAACATCTGTTGTCGCGGGAGTAAAAACGCTCCCATTCCCTGAACGAACCATAAACATAATACACGGTTCTGTTGTACTTTACCTTCACAGCGTAATAACCCTGA
>CALFEP010000152.1 GCA_937950125.1 uncultured Bacteroidota bacterium | reverse complement strand
TCTGAGAAAATGCTGAAAGTGTGACCGACCACAGCATTAACAGAGAAAAAGCCAGTGTTTTCATGATTTTTACTTTGTGATGAATAAAACACGATCAAAAGTAAGAGATTTTTTGCTAAAACATTAATTATTAAAGTTATTACCGCCAGGATTTTAATAACCTTTTCTATCTTTGAAAAATTAATTGGCTACCTGTTACGCACAATTCAAAGAGATATGAAGAAAAAATCGAATTTTTTGTCACGTTTTGGTATTTCCGGTCACTATGATCAGAAAGAAATTGATCGGAGAATTATTGATGACATTATGAATAACCGTGACGACATGATAAACTACATCTATTCAAATTATTACAGCAGGATAAAATCAATGGTCTTTGGATTTCATTCACTGGAACTGAACCCTGATGACATCTTTCAGGAAGGCTTGATAGCAGCCGTTGAAAATATCCGCAAAAATCGATTCAGGGGGGAAAGTTCGTTTTACACTTACTTCAATAATATCTGCTTTAATATTTGTAACTCAAAACTCAGAAAAAAGATAAAATACTCAGATCAATTGGGAGAACCTGAAGGAACCATTGATACAGAGACTGAAACAGAAGGATTGACGAAAAGTTGTGAAGAAGATTTAATAACCATCATGATGCGGTTGAAAATTGAGATGGATGAAATATGCAAAAAGATTATTGACCTGAGATTTGGCATTGGACGAACGGATAATTCAGGGCTGATTGCAAATCCGGACTCAGAAAAAAACATCAGGTTTGAAGAAATTGCGAAAATTTTGAATATCGAAACTGCGAATGCAAGGCAACGGTTTAAAAGATGCCTTGAACAGCTCAGGCAAGCCGCTTACAGCGATGCTGAATGGAAAAAAATTATGGCGGATTTAAACTAAACAATTTTGAATCAATGGAAAAGAATATCACAAATGATGATTTGATTGAAAGGTTTCTGGATGGCTCACTCACCGAACTGGAAAAGGAATCCTTTGAAAATCAGCTTTCAACAGATAAATCCCTGGCAGATGCCTTGGCTCAACGCAAGTTACTCCAACAGACCTACGTAATGGCCTCCAACCGGATTGAATTGAAAAAGAAAATTACAAAGGCAATTTCAGACGAGAAGCGTAAATATGCCAACCGAAGGGTAGTTTGGCTGGCAGCCGCCTCCATTGCCCTGTTGGCAGGAATTGGCTCAATTTTTCTTTTTAATCCAAAAGACCCCTCAGTCAATAGCCCCGTTGCAAAACAGGACAGCCAGTTGGAGGAAGACATCGTAGTAACCCCCAATGAAAATAAAATGACAGAGTTTGCAACATCGGATACCCTGAACCATCAACCCGAAATCAGTAATAAATACCAGCCTGATGACGGGTGTGTTTTTAATCAAAAAGACACGCTCGTATTTTCACGCCCAAACGCTGATTTGGCTGATAAACTCGTAATAACCGACAATGGCGGGTTAATTGTTTTTACATCGACCATTCAAAAAGGGCAGCCGGAACAAAAAGTGATGCCTTACACGCTGAAACCCGGAGTTTATCGCTGGAAATTAACACAAACCGCTGTTTCAAGGAAGTTCACCATTCAATAGCTTTACAACACAAAAAAATTATTGCCATGGAAACAATATTTAAGAATAAACGCCTTGTCTTTTTCTTCTTGTTAGCAATCATGCTGATTCACTGTCCTTTATTAAAATCTCAGGTGAACTCAACCGACAGCGCCCTCCAAAAACAATTTGACTCATTCTATCAGAAAATTCATCAGGACTATGGAAATTTCAGGAAGGAAAACGATTCTATTTTTCTCAAATTCCTCGATTCGTCGTGGAAAGAGTTTACTGCCATCAGAAATCAAATTCCTGCCAGACCAAAACCCGTCAATCCACCGGTTTACATATCGCCTGAACAATCTGAACCAAAAAGCGATACAGTAAGTCCCGGCAAAATGGGCAAGGAAAATAAAGAACCCGAATCTGATCTTAAAAACCCTGATGCCGTTAATGATTCGGTAAATGAAGAACTGAAATTAAACAACGAAGAGAAATCATTTGAAAAGTATCAGAACCCTGCTCCAGAGCCGGAAGCCATTTCAAAAACAAGCTCAACAGCAGAAATTGATTTTTACGGCACAAATTTCACCATTCTACAACCTGGTCCCGGTCTTCCGGTGTTAGCTTCGGTTACAAAGGAAAGTATAGCCGGGTATTTTTCTGCTGCTTCAGCGTCTGATTTGCTCAACAATGCAGCAGTTACCTTAAAAAGTGAAGCCGCCGGACGCAGGTTAAATGACTGGGGGCTTGCCAACCTGATGATGAAAGCCGCCCAACAAATGTATCCGCAACACAACGAACAGGTTATGTTTACATGGTTTGCCCTGTTGCGTGCCGGTTTTAATGTAAAGTTGGGATATGACAAACAAAATGTATTTTTGCTACTGCCTTCTGATGAGATTCTTTATGAAACAAGTTACACTGTAAATGGCAGACCGTATTATTACCTCAATTTTGGCCCCGGACAACCTCAACCCGAAACCTTACGGATACACCAGGCTGATTATCCTCAAAGTGTTGACGGCTTATCATTTAAGATTTCTCAGACCCCTGAATTTCTGGATATGAATACAAAAAAGAGCATTTCATCCAGCCCTGTTCTGGATATGAACCTGAATAAAAACCTTATTGATTTTTACAGCAGTTATCCCCAGTGTGAACTGAAAGTCGTTTTCAGCGCACCTCTTTCCGGTAAAACCCAACAGCAGCTCGATGCTTTTTTTATCCCGGTTTTAAAAGACAAAACGGATGATGAGAGAGTGGCGTATCTGCTGGAGTTTGTTCAGAAATCAATCCGTTATCAAACTGATGGGCAGCAGTTTGGATATGAGAAATACCTGTTTGCCGATGAAACGTTGTACTATCCGGCTGCTGATTGTGAAGACCGTGCGGTTTTTTTGGCAAAACTGATCGAAAGATACACCTGGTGCAAGGTGATTGGATTAAGTTATCCCAACCATGTTTCGCTTGCCGTGAATCTCAAAACAAACCCCGGAGGAAAATACATCGAACACCAAAACCTGAAATATTACCATTGCGACCCCACTTACATTGGCGCAACCTGCGGAATCTGTATGCCCGAATTTCAAAACATCACACCCGAAATCATTGAATTTTAAACACTTAAAAATTTTGTCACAAAAACTGAACTTTTGATACTATAGAATGACAAAACACTTAAACAAATATTCATTTAAAAACGAAAAAGTATGAAAACGAATGTAAAATTGATCGCCGCCGCAGTTCTGTTCTTCTTCGCCACCAATGTGCTCTTTGCACAACAAACCGAAAAAGAATTAAAAAAGGACGTTTCGGAAAAAGCATCGAAAAGCGCACGCAAGGAAGCAAAGAAATACACGAAAGAGGGTTATTATGTTGCCCCCGGCGCCATTATGCTTGACAAACAGCTTGAAAACGCCTGGATGAAGCAGTACGAAACCAACGACAAAAACGAGCCAAAATACATCATGGCTACCGGTAACGCCGTTGCCGAAACGCAAACTGCCGCCAAACTTCAGGCCACCGAAACAGCCAAACTCGAATTGGCCGGCCAAATCAGCACACAGGTTGCAGCCCTGATCGAAAACAGCATTGCAAACCAGCAATTGAACAACGAAGAAGCCGCCTCAGTAACCAAAATCGTTGCTGCCTCAAAGAACCTCATTGCTCAGGAAATCGGAAGAGTACTTCCCATGGTGGAAATGTACAAAAAGATTGGAAAGAATGTAGAGGCCAATGTCAGGCTGGCGTACGATGTGGATACAGCTTACGATACCGCAAAGAAAGTCATTCGCAAAAGCCTGGAAGAAGAAACCAAAATTGCCCACGACAAACTGGAAGGCCTGATGAATTTTGAAAAATAAACATGAAAAAGTGTACACTCCCGGCAAAGTAAGCGCCGGGGGTTTACACCAACCTCATCAGGGAATTTCAGAAAAACAATAAATTCGTACCCATTAAAAAATTAACAATTACTCAAATCCAAAAACAAAGAATTATGAAAACCTTACCTCTGCTAATAATCACCTTACTGATTGCCGGACAATGTTTTGCCCAGCAAATTATCGACAAGTCCGACAAATCAAAACCCCAGTGGTTTAGCGGAAACAGCAACATCGAAAGCACACAGTTTCAGTATTTTGTAAGCCAGGGAACCTCAGTATTTATTGATACTGCACGGCAAAACGCCATCCAGAATGTGATCCTTGAATACGCTCAGTCAATTGGTACTGAATACGTTGTTGGATCGGAAAGCAGCACGGATATTTTGAATGTTACCGAAAACAACACCGAAAAAACCACAACCACCTTTACCTTTTCAGGAAAAGTAAAAGGCAAGGAACAAACCTTTAAAATCCCCTGCTTTACCATTGTTGAATACTACTGGGAAAGAGAATTGTACAATGGAAAACCCCAGTATCAGTACTGGATTTTGGTGAGAATACCCTACAAAGAAAGGGACTGCAATTTACCTTTTTACAAGAGCCGCGGCAGTTCTGCGTTCTGGCGCTCTGCCATTGTTCCCGGCTGGGGACAGATGCACGTAGGTTACAAAACCAAAGGAACTGTAATTTTAACAACCACTGTTGTTTTGTTATCAGGCATTGCCACCTCGCAAATCCTGTACGTAAGCAACTGGAACAACTACACCAGCGCCCTAAACTTAGGCAACACCAACGATGCCGCGGTGTATAAATCGAATGCCGACGACTGGTACCTGATCCGCAACATCAATTTGATGGCGCTTGGCGGGGTTTACATTTTTAATATTGTGGATGCATTGACCAAAAAAGGAGTTAACATTTATGCCAGCAACGATTCCAAAATAAAAATTTCCCCTTCCGTATGCTTTAATTCAGCCATGCTTACCTTGAAAATTAAAATTTAACTTTAAAATACAATTGATTATGAAAGCTTTAAAATATTCATTAGTAGCGTTAATTCTGATTACAACCCTTTTGGGTTGCAAAAAAACAGAAGAAGAAATCGCCCCAACACTCAGCATCAATCCGGCACAAAAAGACATTGAAGCCAACCAGGGAAGTTTTGTAATTGCCGTAGCTTCCACGGTTAAATGGACAGCCAGCAGCGATAAAAGCTGGTTAACCTTAAACCCAGTAAGCGGAAATGGCGATGCCACCATCCAGGTTGATTATCAACTTAACAATTCTGCTGCGAACAGAACAGCCCTGATAACTTTTAAAGGAATCAATGTGGAAGATAAAGTACTCACGGTTACCCAATTGGGCATTCAACCCATTTTAACGGTTTCGCCTGCCAATTTAAGCGTGGCTGCCGATGCCGGAAATGCGGTAATCAACATCACTTCAAACCTGAGCTGGACAGTCACTTCCAACCAAACCTGGTGTACGCTGGCGCAATCCAGCGGCATTGGAAACGCTTCCTTAACCATCAACTTCCAGCCAAATACCGTTCAATCGCAACGATCAGCCATCATTACCTTTGCAGCCAACGGGGTTACCAACCAAACGGTACAGGTAACGCAGGCAGCATTTGTGCCTGTCTTGTCCGTCACACCCTCCAATCAGACTGTTAATTCGCCTTCCGGTTCTGCCGTTTTCAATGTTACTTCAAACATTTCATGGACGGCCACCTGTACAGAAAGCTGGTGTACGCTTGCAAACCCGGGCGGAACAAACAATGGAACACTTACCGTAATTTATGAAGAAAACACAACCTCCGGTCCCAGAACCGCGACAATAACGGTTTCAGGGGAAGGCGTAGCCAGCCAATCCGTTACCTTAACCCAAACCAACCTGATTCCAACCCTTTCGGTGACACCTTCTAATCGGGAAGTTTCTTCCGCTGCTGGCAGTACAACATTTAATATTGCTTCGAACTCATCTTGGACAGCCCAAAGCGACCAAGGCTGGTGTACAATTCAAAATGAAACGGGTACTGGTAATGCAACTTTGAATGTCAATTATGATGGATTACCATCGGGAAGTGAACGCACCGCTATTATTTCTATTGATGTCATAGGCCTCAATACACAAACTGTCATTATCATTCAAAAAGCCGAACCTGTTAATGTGGCTTTAGCAAGTTTTGGAGGTGTTGCAACAGCAATTAGTTCAGGCACTTATAATGGTCTGACACATTATCCAGATTTTGCTATAGATGGAAATAGTTCAACTTTTTGGGCAAGTCAATGGGACATGCCTGCATGGATAAAAGTTGAATTTAATCAAGTTTACAGTATCAACAGTGTTGGTATATGGTGGTCACAGCATGTACATACATTTTCTGTAAGTTTATCTTTAGATGGAATAAGTTGGACAACTGTTGTTCCTTACAGACTTTCAACTAATACCGAAGGCGGGATACCTGTTCATGAATTGTATGAAATAACTCCAATGAATGCAAGATATATTAAATGTGAGATGACAACCACAAGTGCTCCCTCATCACACATTTTCCAAGCTACTCTTGGTGAATTGGAGGCATTTCATTAATTAGTATGAAAACCAGCAATTGTACAACGAATAAAAATTGCAAAACAATGAAAACACAAATTTTGAAAATAGCCGCAGTTTTAATCCTGGTAATTTTAACCAACTGCAAGAAAACCGAGGAAACCATTGCTCCCAGTTTATCGGTAAATCCAACCACAAAGGATATTGAATCCACCACCGGGAATTTCAATATGGTGGTAACATCAACGGTGGCATGGTCGGCAAGTTGCGATAAAAACTGGATCATTTTAGATCCCATGAGCGGAACCGGAAATGCCACCGTGAAGGCGGATTTCCAGGAAAATTCATCGGCCACTTCACGCACCGCCAGCATCGTTTTTAAAGGAGTTGGGGTAGAGGACAGGGTTGTAAGTGTTACCCAATTGGGCATTCAACCCATTTTAACGGTTTCACCAGCCAATTTAAGTGTAGCCGCCGATGCAGGAAATGCGGTAATCAACATCACCTCAAACCTGAGTTGGACAGTAACTTCCAACCAAACCTGGTGTACGCTGGCGCAATCGAGCGGCATAGGAAACGCTGCTTTAACCATCAATTACCAGCCAAATACGGTACAATCGCAACGGTCAGCCATCATTACCTTTGCGGCCAACGGAGTAACCAACCAAACGGTACAGGTTACACAGGCTGCTTTTGTGCCTGTTTTATCCGTCACACCCTCCAACCAAACTGTTAATTCGCCTTCCGGCTCTGCTGTTTTCAATGTCACTTCAAACATTTCATGGACGGCTGCCTGTGCCGAAAGCTGGTGTACGCTTGCCAACCCGGGCGGAACAAATAATGGAACACTTACCGTAATTTATGATGAAAACACAACCTCAGGTCCCAGAACCGCCACAATAACCGTTTCAGGTGAGGGCGTTTCCAACCAATCGGTTACCTTGACCCAAACCAACCTGATTCCAACACTTTCGGTAACACCCTCAAACAGGGATGTTACATCCGCCACCGGAAGTACAACCTTCGAAATTACCTCAAACACCTCATGGACAGCAGAAAGTAACCAGACATGGTGTGTCATTCAAAACACTACCGGCTCGGGAAACGCAACATTAACAGTTAATTTTGAGGAAAACACATCCAACGACCAGCGTGTTGCTGCCATTACCCTTTCAGCCAACGGAGTTGCTTCTCAAACTGCCACGGTAACACAGCAAGGAGCAATTCCTACGGATGGCCTGGTTGCCTGGTATCCTTTTAATGGAAATACCAACGATGAGAGTGGAACTGGGAATAATGGCGTTAATTACGGAGCGACATTGACTACTGACAGAAAAGGGAATTCAAATAATGCCTATAATTTTAATGGAATAGATGCATACATTAAAGCCAGTTCTAACAATCTTCCAACAGGAGCAAGAACTATTTCACTTTGGTTTTATGCTAATGCAATAAACACACCAGTACCAGTCCCTTTGGCATATGGAGGAGGCGCTTGGGAAGAATCATGGCTTCAGTCTATTAACCCTTATGATTGGGCTACTTATTGTATGGCTACCCATGGTAGTTATTATCCATTTTGTTATTACACCCTTAACCTTCCCGTTAACCAATGGTATCAATGGGTAATCACAAATGATATAACAGGGAGAAAAATGTATGTTAATGGTGTTTTAGTTTCAACAGATCCGACCTTTGTACCTACTACAAATGTTACCAATAAGGATTTAGCAATTGGTGTTTGTGTTAGTCCAAGTGGATACGCACCATACACTGATGGAAGTGTTGGATGGTTTGATGGGAAAATTGACGACATCCGCATTTACAACCGTGCTTTAACCGAGCAGGAAATCCAGCAATTGTACAACGAGTAAAACCAAAAACTATGAAAACTAAAATATTAAACTTGGCAGCAGTTTTAATCCTGGTAATTTTAACCAACTGCAAGAAAACAGAAGAAACCATTGCTCCCAGTTTATCGGTAAATCCAACCACAAAGGATATTGAATCCACCACCGGGAATTTTAATATTGCAGTAACAGCAACTGTTGCATGGACTGCAAGCTGCGATAAAAACTGGATCATCTTAGACCCTATGAGCGGAACCGGAAATGCAACGGTAAAGGCGGATTTTCAGGAGAATTCATCGGCCACATCACGCACAGCCAGCATTGTCTTTAAAGGCGTTGGAGTTGAAGACCGGGTTGTAGCAGTCACCCAGCTTGGCATTCAACCCATTTTAACGGTTTCTCCCGCCAATTTAAGCGTCGCCGCCGATGCCGGAAATGCGGTAATAAACATCACCTCAAACCTGAGTTGGACGGTAACATCCAACCAAACCTGGTGCACGCTGGCACAATCCAGCGGGATTGGAAACGCTGCCTTAACCATCAACTACCAGCCAAATACGGTTCAATCGCAACGGACAGCCATCATTACCTTTGCGGCCAACGGGGTTACCAACCAAACAGTGCAGGTTACGCAGGCTGCTTTTGTGCCTGTTTTATCCGTAACACCCTCCAGCCAGACTGTTAATTCGCCCTCAGGCTCCGCCATTTTCAATGTCACTTCAAACATTTCATGGACGGCTACCTGTGCCGAAAGCTGGTGTACGCTTGCAAACCCGGGCGGAACAAACAATGGAACACTTACAGTAATTTATGAAGAAAACACAACCTCCGGTCCCAGAACCGCGACAATAACGGTTTCAGGGGAAGGCGTTGCCAACCAATCCGTAACTTTAACCCAAACCAACCTGATACCTACACTTTCGGTCACACCCTCAAACAGGGATGTTACATCTGCTGCTGGAAGCACAACCTTTGAAATTACTTCAAACACCACATGGACAGCGGAAAGTAACCAGGCATGGTGTATCATACAAAATACAACCAGCACTGGAAATGCAACAATAACTGTCAACTATGAAGAAAATTCCTCCAACGACCAGCGTGTTGCTACCATTACCCTTTCAGCCAACGGGGTATCAACACAAACAGCAACGGTTACGCAGCAAGGTGCAATTCCTACAGATGGCCTGGTTGCCTGGTATCCTTTTAACGGAAATGCCAATGATGAAAGCGGGAATGGGAACAATGGTACCGTTAATGGAGCAACTTTAACTGCTGATAGATTCGGTAATGCAAATAGTGCCTACGACTTTTCAGGAACTGGTAAATATATTTCCTTAGGACCTGTTATTGATGAAATGCCTAATTTAACCTTGACGGGATGGTTCATCTTTAATGAGTATAACAATGAAATTAATAATATTCTTGCTAAACCGTACGCCATGGCAATAGCATCGCAGGATTTGTATTTTGCATTTAGTGTTAGTGATGGTACCAATTGGAGTAGCAATACTGTTGAAGATATTGTAATTTTAAATTCATGGATGTTTTTTTCAATAACATTCAATAATAATTTAATAAGCAAAATTTATATAAATGGTGTACTATTGAAAACGGAAACACATTCATTTTCAGCCGGTTCAAATTCGAACCCTTTAAATGTTGGGATTTGGTTACCAGGCCAACCATCTTTTCCTGGACAAATTGATGATATCAGGATTTATAATCGTGTTTTGAACATCAATGAAATCCAGCAATTGTTCAACGAGTAAAGGCGCTTTGGTTTTTTAAATGTGTACCTTTGCATTACTAAAAACAAGGGAAATATGAATACCTTAGCATTTCAAACAAAATTAGAAAGTAATGTTTTACAGCTTTTCAACATCGAAAATCTGATTGATTTTTGTTTTGCTCTTCAAAAAGAAACAATTGTAGTTTCATAGTGTGTTTGAATTATCTCACACAAATGTCATCAAAAGGTGTAACTTTGAACAATGGAAAAGGCAAAAAACATTGAACAGGATTTTGTCATTGATAGATTGACGAATTCGATTTTAAACACTATCTCAGGCGATAGTTTTCAAACTGATGTTTTCCGCTTGAGTAAAACAGACCTGAAACATATTACAAGGAAGAAAGGCTGGAACTTTAATTGGAAATTAGAATTTGATGACATTAAAAAGGAAGTTTACAAACTGACGATTTCCAATAATTCGGATATTATCCAGGGACTTCTAAGTATTACAATGGAGCAAGACCATGTTTTTATGAACCTTTTGGAAAGCGCCCCCTTCAATATTGGGAAACACAAGCTATATGAAGGAGTTGCTGGTAATTTAGTGGCTTATGCCTGTAAAATTTCGTTTCAAAAAGGCTTTGAAGGATACGTTGCCTTTACAGCGAAATCCAGGCTTATCGAACATTATGAAAAAACGCTGGGAGCGATTCATTTTAAAAATCAAAGAATGATAATTGAATCAATCCCGGCAAGAATTTTAGTAGAAAAATATTTTAAAACATAAAACTATGGGCTTAATTAAAGAACCAAATGGTGTTGATTTTATCATCCAAAGTCCACCATTAACCGACACAGAGCGGAAGGAAATTAGTGAGTTCATCCGAAACAGGAAACAGGCAACTAAACAACCGGTAAAAAGAACTATTCGGAAAAAGACAACCAAAATTACAGTGTGATTCTGTTCACGGTTTTCCCACAGTTTCATCCAAAACCGATTTATCGCTCCTGTGAAACTCAATTACAAACTCTGACGAATCTTATTTGAAAACAGGTGGAGGTACTTTTGCCTCAGTGCATTCAGCAATCATTTGGAAAATGCTCTGCCCCCAGGCTTCTATCAAACTGGCACGAAAAAATGCATTGGTAATTCCATCAAAATGAAATTACAATAAAAACCAGATTTTTAAAGAAGCCCGGCTACCCGCAATAATTCAGCGAAAGCGGGGTCTTTTTTGGCTTGTTCTTTCGAGATGTTTTCAAGTT
>CALFEP010000151.1 GCA_937950125.1 uncultured Bacteroidota bacterium | reverse complement strand
TTTGTGTAAAGGTTAAAATGCGGTTGAAAAAATATTTATAAAACGGCATTCCGCCTTTTAAGGCGCCCCTTCCCAAAATACGCGAACCCAACACAACCTGATAAACATTGTTTGCAATGATGTAGGCCATCGCATGAATGAGTTTTGGAGTGTACTGGTAGTCAGGATGAAGCATTATAATTATATCCGCATCCAAATCCAGTGCCTTGTTGTAGCACGATTTCTGATTACCGCCGTAACCTTTGTTTTCCTCGTGAACGATAATGTGTTTTATTCCAATTTTCCGGGCAACTTCAACAGTATCATCGGGGCTGTTATCATCCACAATCACTACATCATCCACAATATCAAAAGGTATTTCATTCCAGGTTTCCTGAAGCGTTTTAGCCGCATTATAAGCGGGCAGGACTACAATAATTTTTTTGTTGTTGATCATTTATCAAAAAAAATTCAAAAAAATGTCGGGTTGCATTATCGCCATCCTGGCAAAAATAGCTATTTCAGCATTACTTCGACTTCCAGCTTAATTTTTGACTGGCATCAAAAATTACTTTGTCGTTATCGATCAGCCAGTCTAAAACCCTGATGGTTTTGTTGCGGTCGATTCCCGTGATCGTGCTTAAAAGTTCCTCAATGTGAAATGGTGCAGTTTTAAGAAGGGGTTTAATTTGTTCCAGAACCATATCAAATTCAAGTTCGCTCAGGTTCACTTTATTTCTTTCGATACAAATGTCACAGTGCCCACAGCGTTTTACGGCGGTTTCGCCAAAATAGGACAACAGAAAAATGCTGCGGCACCGATTGGCCGATGAAATGTATGCGTGCATCGATTTTAGCCTCTCAAGTGCAGTATTTTTACGAAACTGGTAATTTTCCTTTGAGATGTAAATATCTTTCGCATCCAGCCTTTCTTCGGTCAGGATTATCTGCGGTTTATTGCGTTGTGGGATGTAATCGAGCATTCCCAGTTTGTCGAGTTTTTGCAAAAGTTTATAAATATCATCAACGTTCAGTCCAGTTTTCCGGGCAAGTTCAGTTTCATTAATTTTTACGTACTGGCTGAATAATCCTGTGTAAGTGCGAAGGATAAGTTTGGCAAAATTCTCAACTTCAGGGTGTTCAACACGAAAACGGTAAAGGTCTTCAGCCTGCAACAATACATGAATCCTGGCTGGGTAATGCACTCCCTCACTAAGAATCAGGTAGCCTTCTTTTTCGAGAAACTTCAGCGAATTGTACGCAATCAAAGGATTAAAACTGTATTGTTTGCTAAAATCGGACAAATCGAAATCAAAACTCAGGTTTTTGCCACTGCCCAACGCAAGTTTCAGATAATTCCCTAACGCCTGGTAAACTGCTTTAATAACCTGCACTTCGGGGAAACTGTCTTCGAAATGCCTGATGGTATCATCGATATCGGTCGAATGAAATAAAATAACTGCATAGGCTCTTTTTTCATCCCTTCCGGCTCTGCCGGCCTCCTGGAAATATGCTTCGATGCTGTCGGTAAGATCGAGATGAACAACCAGGCGTACATCGGGTTTGTCGATGCCCAGTCCGAAAGCATTGGTTGCCACCATTACTCTTGTTTGCCCGGCCATCCAGGCTTTTTGCCGTTTATCGCGAACCACATTGTCGAGACCGGCGTGATAATGCTCGGCAGAAATATTGTTTTTAACCAGAAAGCGTGCAATATCATAAGTGCGCCGGCGGCTGCGTGTGTACACAATGGCGCTGCCTCCAAGCTTTTTCAGCATCTCAACCAGGTATCCTCTTTTGTCTTCTTTTTCGCGTACAACATACGTCAGGTTTTTCCTTTCGAATGACTGCCTGATAACATTTTTTGTTTTGAATTCCAGTTTCGTCTGAATGTCGTCAACAACAACCGGCGTGGCTGAAGCTGTTACAGCCAGAATGGGCGTATCGGGGATGAACTGCCTGACCTCGGCAATTTTCAGATACGGCGGCCTGAAATCGTAACCCCACTGCGAAATGCAATGCGCCTCGTCCACTGCCAGCAGGTTTACCTTCATTTGTTTTAATGCCTCTCTGAAATAAGGTGTGGCAAGCCTTTCGGGCGAGATGTATAAAAATTTCCCTTCACCCCAGGTCACATTGTTCAGGGCAAGTTCAATTTCGCCGGGATGCATGCCCGAATAAACTGCAAAGGCTTTCACACCAATGTTCTTCAGGCGTTCTACCTGGTCTTTCATCAATGCGATGAGTGGTGAAATAACAATACAGACACCCTCCATAGCCAAGGCCGGAACCTGGTAACAGATAGATTTTCCGCCACCGGTTGGCAACAAGGCCAGGGTGTCGTTTCCGGCCATCACACTGTTGATGATATCTTCCTGTAAAGGCCTGAAAGAGGAGTAACCCCAGTATTTTACCAAAATCTGATTGATATTCATGACCGTATGAGTAACTTTACGAAAATACTATTAATTGTCAAAATGATTACGTTTGCAACAAATAATGAACGTATGACACAACCTACTCGTTACGACCTGCGCGGCGTTTCTGCATCGAAGGATGATGTGCACAAAGCCATCCTAAACATTGATAAAGGTCTTTTTCCCAAAGCGTTCTGCAAAATAGTTCCAGACTTTTTGGGGAATGATGCTGCATATTGCAACATTATGCATGCCGATGGCGCCGGTACAAAATCAGCGCTGGCTTATGCCTATTGGAAAGAAACCGGCGATTTATCGGTGTGGAAAGGTATTGCCCAGGATGCCATCGTGATGAACACCGACGATTTGTTGTGTGTGGGGGCTGTCGGAAAAATCCTCATTTCGTCAACCATCGGAAGGAATAAAAACCTGATTCCACAGGAGGTTATCAGTACCATTATTGAGGGGACTGAAGAATTTTTGCAAAAGCTGAGAAATTTTGGACTTGAAATCTATAGTACCGGCGGCGAAACCGCTGATGTTGGCGACCTTGTGAGGACAATCATTGTTGATTCAACTGTTGCAACCCGTTTAAAAAAGTCGGATGTGATCGACAACTCAAACATTCGCAGCGGCGATGTCATCGTCGGGCTTTCATCCTTTGGCAAGGCCATTTATGAAGATGAATACAATGGTGGGATGGGCAGCAACGGCCTGACTTCAGCCCGTCATGACGTTTTCGGTAAACAACTGGCCCGGCAATTTCCCGAAACTTACGATCCTACGCTTCCTGAAGCGCTCATTTACTCAGGAAAAAAAATCCTGACACAGAAAAGCAGCGTGGAAGGGGTAAATGTGGGGAAACTTGTGCTTTCGCCAACGCGCACCTATGTTCCGGTGGTGATTAAAATACTGGAAAAATACAGGGAACATATCCACGGCATGGTTCATTGCAGCGGAGGTGCACAAACAAAAATTCTCAATTTTGTTGAAAATCTTCATGTTGTTAAAAATAATCTGTTTGCGATTCCTCCTCTATTCCAGATGATTCAGGAACAATCGGGAACGCCATGGCGCGAGATGTATCAGGTTTTTAACATGGGGCATCGTTTTGAGATTTATACCCACCCTGACCTGGCTGAAGAAATCATCAAACTTTCTGATGATTTGGGTGTTGAATCCCGCATTATTGGCTATTGCGAAAATTCGGAAAGAAAATCACTCACCATCAAGAGCGAAAAAGGAATTTTTACCTGGCCAGATTGAAAAGGTTGTTAAACTGGGATAAAAGGAAGCGAAAAATAAAATATGCTGCCAATATTTTTCCTGCTTTCGACCCAAATCTGCCCTTTATTTTTTTCGATAAACTCCTTGCAAAGCACCAAACCGAGTCCGGTTCCGGTTTCACCTGCTGTTCCTGTCGAACTTTTACCCGAAGTTATGTTGAATAAATCGCCAAGTTTACCGGGGTCGATGCCAACACCGCTGTCGATAACCGAAACCACCAACATTCCGGGATGTGAAGGCATTTTCTGACAATTTACGGTGACAGTTCCATTTCTCCGGGTAAATTTCACAGCATTGGTTATCAAATTCCTGATAACAGTATTGACCATATTTGGATCGGCCCAGGCCATTTTATCGCAGGTTTCCGATGTCTGTAACTTGATGTCTTTGGTGTCGGCGCTGGCCTGCAACAACGAAAAATTGAGCTTTACCAGGGTTGTAATGTCAATAAATTCAGGCTCATAAATTATTTTGCCAACATGCAGCCTCGACCATTCGAGCAGGTTCATCAACAGTTCGTAAGCACCCTCTGATGATGACTTTATCGAATTTATCATGGCAATTTTATCTTCATCGCCAAATTCATTCCATTCATCGATTAAAAGATTTGAGAATCCGATAATGGCATTAAAGGGATTTTTAAGGTCGTGGGCAATGATGTTAAAAAACCGGTCTTTGGTAACATTCGACTCACGCAGCTTCATCTCCGACTGACGTAAAAGTTGTTCCGATTGTTTTCGGCGAATAGAAAGGCTGATCTGGGGAGAAATCATTTCCAGCAGTTCGAGATGCTCTTCGGTAAATGCATTTTCATTTTCATAATTTTGAACCACCATGATGCCAACTACCTCACCTTCGACCATCAGCGGAATACCAATCCAGACTTGCGAAGGGGTACCAACCACGTCAATAACATTACTATCAATAAGATTTTGAATGTCTTTTTTCCTTAGCAGCATCGATTTTTTTTTGTTCAAAACAAGCGAACTCAAGGTTCTTTCGGCTGGAAAAGTATCGAATACATCTTTTTCATCCCTAAAATAGGGCAGGCTTAAAGTATTGTTTTCGAGATCGTAAAGGGCGATGAAGAAATTTCTTGTATCAATAATGCTTGATAATTCCTCGCGTATTTTTTCAAACAAATCGTCGATGTTGTTTACAAGGCTAACCGCCCTCGAAATGTTGAGCATTGCACTGTCCAGCCGTTCTGAAAGGATTTTTTGGGTTACGTCGCGTGCTACCCAAATCACCTCGTTGGATGAATAGGGCGTAATGTGCGCATCGAACCAAACCATTTTTTCGTTTATCACAATCGAATACAGAAAACTGATGGTTTGCTTCATTTCGAGGCTTTTATTGATCTGATGAAGAAAAGAAGCCGTCTGATTTTCATCGAAAAAGTCTCTGATGTTTTTACCTTCAAGGTCCTTCATCGGGGCTATCAGCAAGTTGCCCATTGTTGGAGCGATAAACAGGTAGTCGCCCTGCCGGTTAAACATCAGGACAACCTCATCGAGTGCCAGAATCATTGCCTGAAGCTTTGTTTCATTTTCTTTTAGTCGCCTTATCTGTTGCACTTTTTCGGTAACATCTGTCCCAAGTAGCAAGGCGCCACTGAGCTCGTTGTTACCGCTTTTGAATGCACACAAAGTACATGAAATGAATTTTTGTTGACCCGATTTTGTTGTTATCTCAACTTCTTCAGGGCCAAATCCACCCTGGTGCTGCATGGCACTGACACATCTCTCCCTGAAATTGATTCCCAATGCTTTATCGGCAAAAAGCACTTCATATTTACGGCTGTTCTGTAAAAAATACTTCCGGTTGTAACCACTTATTTCTTCGGCAAAACGATTAAAAAAAATAGTATCTCCCTCTTCGTCAATAAATTCGAGCCAAAATCTGGCATCTTCAAAACTTTGCCAGATAAGCCCGGTATCCAGATCAGTCAAAGAATCCAAAAAGCTATTGTATTCCATTTTACAAACCAGTTAACCAACAAATCATTTTTTTAAAAGAAAGAAATACCTGAATTTGAGTTCATGGGGTTCAGGTTTTAAAAAGCGGTCAAAGTTAGCTTTTTCGACTATGTGACAAAAAATACCCTGCAAAATATTTTATTTCATAACTTTGTAGAAACGATAAATCAGCATAAAATGAAGAAAATATTGGTACCCATCGATCTTTCCGAGCACACTGACAACGTTTGCCGCTTTGCGTTGGAGATTGCAAAAAAATCGGAAGGCGAAGTAAGACTTTTCCATTCCTACTTCGATTATGTAATTCTGTCGAACAGCGGATTCCCTTACTCAGTGGATGCAAACGAGATGTTTAACCAGGAAATGATGTCAAAGATCAGGGATGAGGCTCAGGAAACCCTCGAAAAAATTGAGAAGTCGTTAATTGATGAACTAAGAAACGAAAATATTGAAAAGGTGAAGATTGATTATGTCCTTACGGGTGGCTTGCCTGAAGAAGAAATCCTGAACTATGCCGACTCCTGGTCGCCCGACCTCATTGTGATGGGCACCCGGGGCAAGGGCGAAAAAGACATTCTAACAGGCAAAGTTTCGACCAAAGTTGTTAAAAATGCCCGCTGTCGCATCCTCACCGTTCCACGAAATGCGGTTTACCACGGCTTTGAAAATTTGATGTATGCCACCAATTTCAACGACGAAGACTTCACGGATTTACAGAAACTATTTAGTTTACTGGTTACCTACAAGCCTGTTATTCATTGCGTTCACATTAATATCGACCGTGACCGCATTACCGATGAATCCAAAATGGCAGCCCTGAAAAAACATTTTGAAAATAAAATGTCAGAAGGCCGTTTGATTTTCGAAATTATCGATAACGACGATTTTCTGGAAGGCATGAGCGATTATGTAGGAAAAAACCATATCGATTGTATTGCTGTAGTGCACCACCGCAGGGGTTTCATCAAAAGTCTTTTTACTAAAAACCACACCCGCGAACTCATGTACCATTCGGACATCCCCCTTTACATTTTTCCAGGTCAAAATGAATGAAGGCCTGCCTTCTGACATTAAATAATCAGTACCAACATTGTTTTTATCTTTGACCGCTTTTTAAAGCGATGAAAAATTCTGCTGATGAAACTTTCCGTAATTATTGTTAATTATAATGTAAAGCATTTTCTGGAACAGTGCCTTTACTCAGTTCGTAAAGCAGCGACAACCCTCGACTGTGAAGTGTTCGTGGTTGACAACAACTCGGTGGATGGCTCGGTAAACATGTTAGCAGAAAAATTTCCTGAGGTAAAAGTCATTGCAAACCACGAAAATACCGGCTTCTCGAAGGCAAACAATCAGGCTATCGCCCAGGCCACCGGCGAGTACATATTGTTGCTTAACCCCGACACACTGGTGGAGGACGATACTTTTCAGAAAGTGATACAGTTCATGGATTTGCATCCCGAAGCCGGTGGATTGGGTGTTAAAATGGTAAACGGCTCCGGTAAATTCCTCCCCGAATCGAAGCGCGGACTGCCCACCCCTGAAGTTGCTTTTTACAAAATTTTCGGATTGGCAAAATTGTTTCCCAAATCCAAAAGATTCGGACAATACCACCTGAGCTACTTAGACCCCGATAAAGTTCACGAAGTTGACATCCTTTCGGGCGCCTTTTTGTTGATCAGAAAAAAGGTTATCGATAAAATTGGAGGCCTTGATGAATCATTTTTTATGTACGGCGAAGACATCGATATTTCGTACAGAATTGTAAAAGCCGGCTACAAAAATTTTTACTTCCCCCTAACAAGGATTATTCATTACAAGGGCGAAAGCACCAAGAAAAGCAGCATCAATTATGTCATGGTTTTTTATCAGGCCATGGTGATTTTTGCAAAAAAACATTTTTCAACTAAAAATGCACGTACTTTTTCATTGCTGATAAACGTGGCCATTTATTTCAGGGCATTTTTGGCCATTTTGAAAAGGATGAGCGACAGGATGGTTTTACCGCTGTTTGATGCAGCCATCATCTATACCGGAATTTTCTTTATTCAGAACTATTGGGCACAATCGGTCATTTTCAGGGATGGTGGCAATTATCCACCTGAATTTCTGACAATTGCCATGCCAGCCTACATCCTGGTATGGCTGTTTTCGGTTTACCTTTCGGGAGGTTACGACCGGCCTATCAGCCTATACAGAATTTTCAGGGGTTTATTCAGCGGGACAGTGGTAATTTTGGTACTTTACTCGCTGCTTGACGAATCGTGGCGGTTTTCGAGAGCATTAATTTTGTTGGGCGCTTTATGGGGTTACATTTCGATGACGGCTACAAGGCTGATTTTAAACCTGGCCGGACTCAGGAATTTTAAAGTGGGTGAGGTTCAAAACAAGCGTTATGTGGTGGTTGGCGATGAAGAAGAAACCGAACGCGTAGCCAAAATTTTGACCACCATCGAAACCCAGCCAGCATTTATCGGACTTGTAAACAGCGAAAATCCTCCGGCGCCCGCTGCGAAGTTTATTGGCACTGTTGAACAGATTGGCGACATCGTTGACATTTACAAGATAAACGAGATTATTTTTTGTGCAAAAAATGTCCCGGCACGCACCATAATCGACCGCATGTCGGAATTGCAGAACCGCCAGGTTGATTACAAAATAGCTCCCCCTGAAAGTCTTTCAATCATCGGAAGTAATTCAATTAACACAGCCGGTGATCTGTTTACGCTCGAAATCAATTCGATAAGCAAATTGGTCAACCGCCGCAACAAACGATTCCTCGATTTTGCCGTGAGTTTAGCCCTGCTTATGGCTTTTCCGCTTGTGATTTTTCTGGTTCGGAATCCGTTTTACTTCATAAGGAATCTGCTATGGGTATTTTTCTCAGCAAAAACCTGGGTTGGATATTGTAAAACCGCTGCGCACGACAGCGAAAAACTTCCACCCATAAAACCCGGTGTGCTCAATCCGGCGATGGCTTTGCGAATCAAACAGCTAAACCACGAAACCCTCGAACGCCTCAACCTGCTGTATGCCCGCGATTACAAGACCAGCAACGACCTGCACATCATCATCAAAGGCTTTAAAAACCTGGGCAACCATTGACATTAAAAAATCTTAACAATAGCTATTGCAGGCAATTATTTAGCTTTGCAGTGTAATTATTTGTTGAACATTTAACCAGGCATGTTGTTAAAAGGCCAAAAACTATTTCTTGACTTAAACAAACCAAAATAAATGGCAAAATTTGAAATTATTATGCCCAAACTGGGCGAAAGCATCATAGAAGCCACCATCACCAAATGGTTGAAAAGCGTGGGCGAGAGCGTCGAAGAAGATGATTCGTTAGCCGAAATTGCCACCGACAAAGTCGATTCAGAAATTCCGTCGCCCGTTGGCGGTAAATTAGAAAAACTGTTATTCAACGAAGGTGATGTTGTGCCTGTGGGAAAGGTGATTGCCATCATTGACATGGGTGGAGAATCAGGTGCAGAAGAAACACCGGTTGCCGAAAACGAAACACCTGATATTGCTGCAAAGCCAGCCACTTCACCGGCGCCCAAAACTGAGCCCTTGCCTCCTGCAGATTTCTCTCAATCGGCAAGATTTTATTCGCCATTGGTAAAAAGCATTGCCAAAACCGAAAACATTGCACTCAGCGAACTCGAAAAAATACCCGGAAGCGGAAAAGATAACCGGCTGACACGCGACGATTTGATGAAATACCTCGCAAATCGTAAACCAACGCCAACATCGGCTGATACAGCTGCCGGGATACAACCCGCTCCTAAACCTTCGGCTAAAATCGAACCTCCCAAAATTACACTTGCCGATGGCGACGAGATTTTGGAAATGGACAGAATGCGAAAACTTATTGCCGACCACATGGTGATGTCAAAGCAGGTTTCGCCGCATGTTACATCGTTCATCGAGGTGGATGTTACCAACATCGTAACCTGGCGCAATAAGGTAAAAGAAAGTTTCCAGAAACGTGAAGGTCAGAACATTACCTACACGCCTATTTTTATGGAAGCTGCTGCCAAAACGCTCCGTGACTACCCAATGGTTAATGTTTCGCTTGACGGAACCAAAATTATTGTCAGAAAAAAAATAAACATTGGCATGGCCACAGCGCTTCCAACAGGCAATCTGATTGTTCCGGTCATAAAAAATGCTGATGAGTTGAACCTGGTAGGGCTTGCCAAAAAAGTGAACGACCTGGCCAACCGCGCCCGGGCCAACAAACTCGATCCGGACGACATTCAGGGAGGGACTTTTACAGTGACCAACTTTGGCACCTTCGACAGCCTCACCGGAACACCCATCATCAACCAGCCGCAGGTGGCAATTCTTGGACTGGGAGCCATCAAAAAACGTCCGGTGGTTATCGAAACCCCGCAGGGCGACCTGATTGGCATCAGACATATGATGATACTTTCGCTGGCCTACGATCACAGAATTGTGGATGGCGCACTTGGCGGAATGTACCTGAAACGGCTGCGTGATTACCTTGAAAGTTTCGATACGAGCCGCAGTATTTAAAAAAATCACACATTATTGACCAACAAAACACGTACCCCCGGAAAAACATCCGGGGGTACAATTTTTAATAAACAAAAAAATGGAACTGAACCTCACCAAACCACTTGCTTTTTTCGACCTTGAAACCACCGGAATTAAGGTTGCCACCGACCGAATTGTTGAAATTTGCGTTGTAAAAACCCATCCCGACGGAAGAAGGGAAACCTACGCCAGGCTGGTCAATCCCACCATTCCAATCCCACAACGCGCCCGGGAAATTCACGGAATCAGCGACGAAGATGTTAAAGACGCACCCACCTTTAAAAACATTGCCCACGAATTAAATCACTTTTTTGGAAACAGCGACCTGGCAGGGTACAACTCAAATAAATTTGACATTCCGCTGCTTGTCGAAGAATTTTTGAGAGCAGAAGTTGAATTTGATTTGAAAGGCAGAAAATTTATCGACGTTCAAAACATTTTTCATAAGATGGAGCCACGCACCCTGCGCGCTGCTTATCAGTTTTATTGTGGAAAAGACCTCGAAAACAACCACTCAGCCGAAGCTGACGCCCTGGCCACCCTCGATATACTCAAAGCACAGCTTGATAAATACGCTGGCGTGGAATACAAAGACCCACGGACTGACAAATTGAGCACACCGGTGGTTAACAACGTGAGTGCCCTCAGCACCTTTTCTGAACAATTTAACAATGCCGACCTGGTAGGACACATCATTTTTAACGATAAAAGACAAGAGGTTTTTAATTTTGGCAAATATAAAGGCATGCCTGTGGAAGAAATTTTTACCAAAGAACCTCCCTATTACGATTGGATGATGAAATCGGAGTTTCCGCTTTCGACCAAAAAAGTTATTACAGCCATTAAGCTGAGAAGTTTCAACAAAGGCGCCGTAAGTTTTTAATTGACAACCAGCTCATTATTTGATTTTAACAACATTTTAACCTTAAAAAATGTAACAAATTACCTGTAGTTTTCGTAAAAACAGCAATTTTAACTTTCAACCTAAAATTTTATGAGGCAACTGGGTTTATTGATTGTTTTTTTTGGAATGGTTGCAGGAATCGAGGCACAGACCAATGCTGATGAAAGCATGAATCTTGCCATTGAGTTCAACAAAAAAAAGGATTACCAAACCTCGGCTACTTACTGTATCAGCGCATTAAAATTCGATAGCAACCACACCAATGCCCACTTTTTGTTGGGTTACAACCAATACCTCCTCGAAAACTACAGAGATGCTGTGTCGGAATTCAGCAAAACCATTGCACTCAACCCCAACCACATTGACGCCTGGTATTACAGGGCAAAATCGAAGCAGGCGCTGAAAGATTTCGTTGGCGCCTTCTCTGATTTCAACAAAGCCCGCGAGTTAAATCCCGGCCAAACCATTTTTTTTATGGCCCGAAGCTGGTTGAGCTCGTTGTTTTCGGGATCTGATAACAAATAAAGTACTATAAATGAATTGTTTCACACCAAACCAAACTTGAATGAAACTGATTTGCATTGGCCGCAACTACGTTGATCACGCAAAAGAACTGAATAATCCATTACCCAAAGAACCGGTTTTTTTTATGAAACCCGACACGGCCATCATCATCCGCAACCGACCGTTTTTTTATCCGGAATTTTCAACCGAAATTCATCATGAAATTGAACTGGTAATAAAAATTAAAAAGAACGGGCGCCACATTCCTGAAAAGTTTGCCAACACTTATTACGATGAAATTGGCCTGGGACTCGATTTTACTGCCCGCGACATTCAGCAAAAATGTAAGGAAAAGGGCTTACCCTGGGAGCCAGCCAAAGCATTTGACGGTTCGGCACCAATAAGTAAATTTTTTCCCTTAAACAAATTCCCGGACATTAAAAATATTGGTTTTCATTTATTTAAAAATGGAGAAATGGTACAAATCGGGAATTCATCACTGATGATTTTTAGTATCGACCAAATAATAGCCTACGTTTCAAAATTTATCACGCTTAAAATGGGTGACCTTATTTTCACCGGAACACCAGCCGGAGTTGGCCCGGTTAAAATTGGAGACAGGTTGGAAGGATACATCGAAGGTGAAAAAATGTTGAAATGTGACATCAAATAAATGTTTCAATGCTTGCAGTTTCAACTTTTTTTATTTTTGACCTCAAATTGAAAAAGCAATTGTAAATGAAACATTTGGTTACAATCGTACTCACGATTTTATTTTTTCAGGCTTACTCACAAAAAGAAATTGATGTTGTTTACCTCACAGATGGGTCAAGGCTGGTATGCATGATCCAAAAGGTGACCCCCGATTCGGTTTTTATTTCAAAATCAGCAGGCAAAGGTCGTGTCTTACAATCCTTTAGCAAAAATGAGGTAGCGGTTTACATTGTCAATAATTATTACGCTACACCCGGCGAAGAGTTGATTAAAGCCACCGGACATTTTTCGGCCGGTTATGGTTTGGTAACCTTAGGAGGGGCGCTGGCTTTGGTTGGATATGCCGATTCCAGAAAAACACTGATCTATGGTGGAGCTGGCGCCTGTGCATTAAGCATGGTTTTCTTTTACAGCGGACTCAATGCTATGAAAAAAGCGGGACGTAAATTCGATCTGCTCGAATTCGGGGGCGACCGCATCATTTTTAAACTTTAAATCAACCAGGTTATTTTTAGAAAACAACCGGCAACTCGTTGCTGTTTTTTTTCGTAATTTCGATGGCAATAAACAATCTAATCACAAATTGCCATGAAAAACTTGCTTATCCCGGTTCTTCTTTGTTTTGCCGTTACACTGCATTCGCAGATTCCCCTAAGTTGGGAATCACGGGGCGTTGGTGGTGGTGGTGCTTTGTTTTCACCTTCCATAAATCCCTCAAATTACCATGAATATTACCTGGCCTGCGATATGAGTGAGTTGTTTCACACCTGCGATTTTGGCGGGTCGTATTCGCAGGTCAGTTTCGATGAGTTTCAGGCCTCCGGCAACTCCAAAGTCTGGTTTACCAGCACACCTGGGCTTTTGTATTGCATAAACAGCCGGACAGGACTTTCGCAGGTGGCCAAAAGTACCGACAATGGCCAATCGTGGCAAAATGTTGCCGGAATGATGGAATGGGAGGAAGTTTATGCCCTCTGGGCAGATTATCATCATCCCGGAATTTTGATCACCAATTTCTGGAACAGCATTTTGTTTTCTGACGATGGAGGCAACTCCTTCGCAACGATTCATGAAACTTCGATTGGTCCGGGAGCGCATCTTGCAGGGGTGTTTTTCGATTTGCCGGATATTTTTATCGGCTTGAATGAGGGTTTGCTTGTTTCGCACGACGGGGGTAATTCGTTTGCGTTTGAAAGTATTCCGGGAATAGAAGAAGGTCAGGGGTTTTACTCGTTTGCTGGTGCAAAGCAAAACGATACCACCCGACTGTTGACGACCACTGCACCCGTAGATGAATTTTGGAATGGAATGCCACCAACCGAGTTTTGGGAAACAATCGAAAAGGTTTACCGGCTCGATTATGGATTTGGAGCCTGGGTGGATGTTAGCGCAACCATCAATTGGGGCGTGGATTATCCAATGTTGGTTGCAATGGCCGAAAATGATATTCATACCGCATTTATCGGTGGTAGCTCGCAATGGGAATTCCCAACAGTACTGAAAACTACCGATGGAGGAAACACCTGGAACCACTGTTTTCTGACAAATAACAACCAAAACATCGTAACGGGCTGGTGCGGTTATCAGGGCGACCATCACTGGTGGTATCCCGGAGCTGTGCTTGGGATTGATGTTGGTAGGTTTAACGCCAGTCATCTCATCATCACTGACCTTGGTGTTGTGCACAAATCCGACGACATGGGACAAACCTGGTATCAGACCTATACTGCCTCTTCCGACCAGCACCCTGCCGGATTTCCCACCCCCAAAAAGCAGGATTATCATAGTGTTGGCATCGAAAACACAAGTTGCTGGTGCATGAACTGGGCTGACGAACAGAACCTTTTCACCGGATTTTCTGACATCAGCGGATTGCGCAGCAAGGATGCCGGACAAACATGGTCGTTCGACTACACCGGCCACAACCAGAACACCATGTACTGGATGGTACAGCATCCGCTGAATGGCAACATTTACGCTGCCACCTCCACAGTACACGACTTGTATCAAAGTCACCGACTGCGCGATTCCGAAATTGAGTACGAAGGCTCTGATGGAAAAATCATTTTTTCAGAAGATGGTGGTGAAAACTGGGACGACTTGCACCTTTTCGGGATGCCGGTTTACTGGGTTTCCATCGACCCAAACAATCCTGAGCGGATGTTTGCATCGGTTGTTAACCATTCCGCAGGGTTTGGCGGAATCTGGAAAACAGAAAACCTTTCGGCAGGTTCATCATCCATCTGGAGTAAAATCGTAAATCCAACAAGAACACAAGGACATCCTGCAACCATTATTGTTTTAAATGATGGTAAAGTGCTGACCTCGTGGTCGGCAAGAAGAAATACCACCGGATCATTTACAGCCAGTTCAGGCGTATTTCTTTTCGATCCGGCCACTGGATCGTGGCAGGATTTATCGCACCCCTACATGCAATACTGGACAAAAGATTTGGTTGCCGATCCATTTGATGAACTGCAAAACACCTGGTATGCCTGCGTTTTCAGTGGATGGGGAGGCCCTGCCAACGACAAGGGCGGGCTTTACCGTACCTTTGACCGAGGGCAGACCTGGGAGAGAATCTGGATTACTCACCGCGTTGAATCCTGCTCATTCAACCCGCTTAACCCTGATGAACTTTATGTTTCCACAGAAACCGACGGACTTTGGCATTCCTATGGTATCAGGGTGCCTGCCCCTGTTTTTGAAAGGGTTGAAAATTACAATTTTATGCACCCGATGCGTGTGTTTTTCAATCCTTTCAACTTGTCTGAAATCTGGATCACTTCATTTGGCAACGGAATGAAAACAGGGAACTGGCTAACACAAAACCAGCAAATAGTAGCATTGCCTGATGGATGGAGCGGCATTTCATCGTTTGTTCAGCCTGAAAATCCCGTAATTACGAATTTGTTCTCGCCAGTTATGGGAAGTTTGGATTATTTATCAGGAAACGATGAAATTTGGTGGCCTGCAGGCGGGATTAACACCACAACATCCTGGAGTTGCACAAGCGGCTACCTTGTAAAAATGAACAATACGGAAATACTTACTTTTCACGGTACTTTGCCTGCCGAAAAAAAAATAAATATCCTTGAAGGCTGGAACCTGATTCCGGTTTTTGCTGACCAGCCCATTAATTGTCAGGAACTTTACACAAAGTACTCCGACAAAATTGTAATTATTACTGAAGTTGCCGGTATTTCAGTGTTTTGGCCCGAAATGAACGTACTAACCCTGAACGCGCTTCAACCCGGAAAAAGCTACTTTTTGTACTCAAACACGGGTTTTGAAATCGACTTTTCAACATCTTTCAATTATTAACAGAAAAAAATAATGACCACAATGATTTGGAATTTCAAAATCTTTTTCTATAAATTTGGCCGTTAATTACGAAACGGTTTACAAATGAAGGGGGAATTTTAGAAAAAAAATGGCCGGATAAGACGGCCTTTTTTTATTTGTGCTTCTGCGACCTGATTATTTGTAAAAAAAAACCTTACGAAATTGTTTTTAAAAATGATTTGGAAAGCTAAATAGGGTCTGCTGATAAACTCATAAATTAATATTTTGGTTCGCCCGTCCCGCCAAATGCGGGGCTGCGCCTCTCGTTTCAATACTCTTAATTATTCTTACAAAAATTATCGCCACTCTGTAGCTCATTTTTCAGGTGAAGCCTGCCTGGCAGCAGACAGGCGCACTGGAAGATTGGTGCAAGGGTTTTTCAGGTAACCAATAATAAACTTCGCTTTCTTATCAATGCTTTTTACCCAAGAAATAAAAAATTATCAGGTTTTTATGAATTTTTCAGCAAGCCCTAAATAAAACACTTAAAACCAATTTATTGGTAAAATTATGTAACCCGGACAAAGATCAAAAACCGACACAGAACCTTGCTACTTTTCATGAAAACCTTCCCGAAATGTATTTCAGCGCCTCGCTAATTTCGAGGCTGCCGCTGCTTGGGCCAATCCTGATATAAAATTCCTCATCGAACCCGCTTTGCCTGAGAAAGACCGGCTTCTGGCTTTTGAGGCAATGTACCCGGCAAACTGTTTTGCCACGGATATTTTCGAGGGTTGTTCTGATGTATTGGCTAACATCCTGTCCCATGCTCGATTTGATGAGTGCCCAAACATGCAACAAAAACTTGTCGTCGTTGGGAAAATTATCGGTTTCGATACCCAGCACCGTGCCATCATCAGCCACTCCAAGCAGCAAGTCGCCGCCTTCGGAATTCAGAAAAGCTGCCATACTTTTTAGTGCCGCATGTTCGATAGCCGGATTTTTCTTGTTCTGACGGATATCCCACCGGAAGGTTGATTTAAACTCAAGCCTGTCGTTTTCGCCCTGATTAATCAACTCGCAGATTACTGATATTTTGGAACGTGAATTTTCGAAAAATCCAACAAATTCCAAAATCCTTATTGCCTGCTCATAAAAAATCCGGAACGATTCTTCAGGATTGTTCCAATTGATGCTGACCGGTTGAATTTTGCAAAAATCTGGCACTATATCCGAAAACTCAGGCAAAACGTTTGGCTGTCTGTTTGATTGGATGGCCAGGGTAGCGGTTGAGTATTCGGAAGGAGAGATTTTTTGCAAAACCAGCAGTACCGGCAGAATCAAGCCATTGCCGTGAGCGATGGCCAACATGTTGATGGCGGCACGTTTTTCGGGTGGAAGTGATTGGTAGTTTTCGGTAATTAATTTTTCAACCCATTCCGATTCTTCAACGCCCGATTTTTCGCCAGGCCGAAAATTACCCATGCCGGCAATCATATCCTGAAAAGCATCGCGAAGCATCGAAACGCCCCAAAACATCAGATTCAGAACCGGCACATTGTTTTCGAGGTAATCGAGAATTGGAACCGGATCGAAAATCCTTTTTTGTTGCGATTTGAATAAGGTCTTAAAGATGGGGTCTTCCTTTACAAAAATTGCCGTTTTCGAGCCGATGAGGTCGAAATTCCCAATCAACGAATCAAGGTAAAAACAAACAATGTTGTAACTGTTCACCAAAGTATGATTTATTTCCTTTGATAAAGTGAGTTTTATCAAAACATGCCTCAGGAGCCTCGAATCGGTGTGCGACAACGCATTCCCAGCCAGGGTTTTCAGAGGCTCCGAATCGTAATAAATGGTGAATTCGTTTTCGTGCATCACCAGATCAAGTTTCTCAGGATTAACCGCATAAACAAGTTTTTGATCCATTTAGATTTGATTTTTTTCGCCAAAAATAGCCTTAACTTCATTGTGCAATCAACAATTGGAAAATAAAAGATACCTATTTTTACCGGGTTTTTCAACGCATAAAAATTAAACAACAATGAAGAAATTTTTACTGGTTATCACCCTTAGCCTTTTCATTTTTACCGGATGCAGGCAAGGCAGCAATTCATCGCAAAACGCAACTGATGATGGCGATTCAAAAAACCTGATCCGAACTTCATGGTCGAAAAATGCCAATATTTATGAAGTTAACATAAGGCAGTTTACGCCGGAAGGTACGTTTGAAGCTTTCAGGCAGCACCTACCCAGGCTAAAAAACATGGGAGTTGATATATTGTGGCTGATGCCGATTAATCCTATTGGTGAAAAAAACCGCAAAGGGACCCTGGGAAGCTACTATTCCATCAAAGATTACAAAGCGGTCAATCCTGAATTCGGGTCATTTGAAGATTTTACGATTCTGGTCAATGAAATTCATGAGCTGGGAATGTACGTAATCATCGACTGGGTTGCCAACCATACCGCCTGGGACAATCCCTGGACAAATGAACATCATGACTGGTACGTTAAAGATACCGTAACAGGTGGGCTGCTTTCTCCTTTCGACTGGACTGATGTGGTGAAACTTGACTACAACAACCACCAGATGCGCAAAGCCATGATGGAATCGATGGCATTCTGGCTCGAAGAAACCGACATTGATGGTTTCAGATGCGATGTGGCAGGCGAAGTTCCTACCGACTTTTGGGACTCAACAAGAATGGTTCTTGAAAAGATAAAACCGGTGTTTATGTTAGCCGAATCGGAAAAACCAGAACTGCTCCGCCGTGCCTTCGACATGGACTATGCCTGGGATTTGCTGCACATTTGCAACAAGATTTCGAAAAAAGAAGCAAATGCCAACAACCTGGCTGAATATTTTGCCAAACTTGACACCACGCTGCCTGCAGGCGCCATCAAAATGAATTTCATCACTAATCATGACGAGAACTCATGGAATGGTACCGAGTTTAAGCGTCATGGTGATGCCGTTGAAACTTTTGCGGTGCTGGTTTCTACAATTCCCGGAATGTCATTAATTTACAGCGGTCAGGAAGAGGGTGACGATCATGCGCTGAAATTTTTTGAAAGAGATCCAATTCAGTGGGGCGATTATCGGTATGAAGAGTTTTATAAAGCGCTGTTAAACCTGAAAAGAGAAAACAAAGCACTCTGGAATGGAGCTTATGGAGGTGACATACAACGAATTGAAACTGATAAAAATGAATCGGTCTTTGCCTTTCTCAGAGAAAAAGAAGGAAAAGCCGTTGTGGTGATTCTTAATCTTTCACCCGATTCGTTATCTGTGGGTTTTAAAGGCGATGTTTTTGAAGGAGAATACATCAATTTGTTTACAGGCGCCCACGCAAACCTGGAACCAGGTCTTAAAGCAGAACTGAAACCCTGGGAATACCAGGTTTGGTCAAGATAGGTAATTATTTTGTAATCAAAATATTAATTTGAATAAAATGAGAAAAATTGTTTTCACTTTAATCATTTCACTTGTGGCATCAATTGCGTTTTCACAAAGCCAGCTCAACAACAGTCTGGGAAATCTGGTAAAGATCGACAAGGACAAAACCCGGCAGACCTTTACCTTCGAAACAACCAATGGCTCGGCGGCAGTATCCATTTTTACGCCCAACATTTTCAGGGTAAGAATTGCAAAAAAGTTTGGCGCTTATTTTTCATATTCCGTTGTTGGCGAAATCGTTAGAGGCGATTTTGATTATGCCGAAGATAAAAATGAGTTTACCATCAACAGCGATTCAATTAGTTTGGTGGTGACAAAAAATCCGGTCAGGTTCACTTTCAAAACCAAAGATGGAAAAATTATCAGTCAGGACGATCTATCGTTTGGGACGTCATGGGTGGGAAGCGAAGTTACCACCTACAAGGTTTTACAGGAAGGTGAACGGTTTATCGGGCTTGGTGAAAAAACCGGCAACCTCGACAGGCGTGGCGAAGGCTACGAAAACTGGAACACCGACAACCCCAACTACGACAACAATTCCGACCCGATTTATGCCTCTATACCTTTTTTTATAGGTATTCACCACGGATTAAACTACGGAATTTTTATGGACAATTCGTACAGGAGTATTTTCAATTTCGGGGCATCCAACGACAGGTTCTCGTATTTCTCAGCCGAAGATGGCGAAATGGACTATTATTTTATTTATCATAAAAATGTAGCCGACATCATCAAATCATACACCTGGCTTACAGGCAGAATGGAAATGCCTCCCATCTGGGCGCTGGGTTACCAGCAATGTCGATGGAGCTATACCCCCGATAGCGAGGTTTTAGGAATTGCAAAGACTTTTAGGGATAAGAAAATCCCGATTGATGTAATTTATCTTGACATCGACTACATGGATGCGTATAAAATCTTCACCTGGAACCCGAAGGATTTTCCAAACCCTCAGAAACTTCTCAGCGATCTGAAAGCGCTCAATTTCAGGACGGCAGTGATTGTTGACCCCGGTATAAAAGTTGAAAAAGGTTACCAGGCCTACGATGAAGGAATTAAAAACGACTTATTTGTAAAATACCCTGACGGAAAATTCTGGACTGCGCAGGTATGGCCGGGGTGGTGCCATTTTCCTGATTTTACTAAGCCCGAAGCACGCGCGTGGTGGGGTGAAAAATTCAAAGGGTATGTTGATATGGGGATTGAAGGTTTCTGGAACGACATGAACGAAATTGCCACCTGGGGGCAACAAGTTCCGAGCCTGATTGAGTTTGACTGGGATGGCAACAAAACCAGTTACCGGGAAGCTAAAAATGTTTACGGAATGGAAATGGCACGCAGTACTTATGAAGGCACAAAAAAGCTGATGAATGGACGCCGACCGCTGAATATAACACGTGCCGGCTTTGCCGGATTGCAGCGTTACACCTCCATCTGGACCGGCGACAACCAGGCCACCGACCACCACATGATGTTAGGTGTGAGGCTGGTGAACAGCCTGGGACTTTCGGGTGTATCATTCACTGGTTCTGATGTTGGCGGATTTGGCGGAAACGCCACACCTGACCTTTATGCACGCTGGATTTCTTTGGGCGCTTTTACTCCATTTTACCGCGGACATTCGGCACAAAATACCAACAGCAACGAACCCTGGGTTTTTGGCGAAAATGTGGAACGGATTTCAAGGAATTATATTCAGCTTCGCTACAACCTGCTACCCTACATTTATACTGCCATGCACGAATCTTCCATCAACGGATTGCCTGTAAACCGCAGCCTCGCAATTAATTACACCCACGACAGCAAGGTGTACAATCCGGCATTCCAAAACCAGTTCTTGTTTGGGCCTTCATTGCTGGTAATTCCCGTTGAGAGCACCAAACAAATTGTAGCTGCTTATTTGCCCGAAGGCAACTGGTACGACTTTTACACAGATAAAATATACAATGGAAAACAGGAAATAAAAGCCGATTGTCCGGTGGATAGACTGCCGGTTTTTGTAAAATCGGGAAGTATGATCACGATGCAAACCCCTGTTCAAAATACGAGTGAAAAAGCTTCCGATACTTTGCTGATTCACTTGTACAAAGATTCGGGTGACAAGGATATTTCAACCATGTATTACGAAGACGACGGCCTCACCTACTCATACAAAGACGGTAATTATTATCAGCGCGAAATTGTTTACAAACCGTTGCTGAATGAAGTTGATTTTAAAGAAAAAACAGGAAATGCTGGCACCAAATTCAAACATATCCAGCTTGTATTTCACGGATTTGATGAATTAGGCTACATCGTAAAACTGGAAGGCAAACCATTGAAAATAGAAAACCTTGCTGTGAATTTCAACAAAGCTGCCGAAAAACCCGGCACAAACGACCCTTACACCGTTACCTGCCCCTCGGTAATTTTCCCGGCGAAGGATGGGAAGATGGTGGTTAGCTGGTAGTTGAACTTTTAATATTGAATGACAGAGTTTTTCCCTGTAATTTTTTGGCAATTACAGATTGTTGAAAACAGGTGATGTATCATCTTCTTCATCAGATACGAAAAATCAGTGTATTTCTTGCGGACTAAAGGTTTCACCTTTGCAAAAAGTGAAACCTTTTCGTTAATGGAAAAGCAGAATAAACTAATAAGGTTGCTGAATATCTTTGGAATCCCCGTTCTATTAAGGTTCGTCAGGCAAATAAGGTTTTCTTTGATAATACAGGCTAATTCGCTGAAATAGAAAACCTTATTTCCAAAAAAACTACCTTAGTTGAAAACATAAACCCCATCGGCCATCTAACCTTATTAATCCTATTTTCGGGGTGAAGAATTGACAAAGAGCAGCGCACCGGCAATATTTGTAGAAAAAACGAATCGAACCATCCAAAAGGTGCAGCGCACCGGAATATTTTAAAACCTGATATTACGGTGCGCTGCACCTCTGAAAAATCTGTCTAAAATTGATGCTACAAATATTTGGCGGCTCTGCCGCTGGTTTGGGTGTTATGAAGGTTTCACTTTTAGAAAAATGTGGAATCTTTTTTCAGTCCAGTAAAACTCTACGAACTTTAAGTAAAAGAGGCTTTATCTTTGTAGACAAATTTCAAAATAAAAATTGCGAAGAACAAATTTGGAAATTTTGTAAACCAATCTGATTGACCGGATACTTATGACAAGAAATCAAAATCTGCCCGAAACCATCGATAGTATTTTTACCTTAACTAAAATTCCCACCAACGACAAAGTTGAACTCACCTCCGAACAAATTGAAATGCTGTTAATGAGCGATGAGGACATAAAATTCAACCGTATAATTTCGCAAGAAAATTTGGACAAATCAGATAATAAATGGCTCAGTTTAAGATTGTTTTGACTTTCACCCGGTATTTTTTAAACATCAACCAAAAGGTGATTGCGGTCAACAGAAAGATTACCGGCGACACGATAAAAACAATGATATTTTCCTGGGGAACCAGTTTCAAAACAAATGCAAGATATGCCTGAACTGCTGAGGATAGAATTTCGGCGGTTGCAAAAAATACCATGAGTGGAATGAATGGCAATCCTGTATTGATTCTTTTTGCAGAAATTGCAATAAAGATCAATAGCAACGCATCGATCATTCCGAGTAGTAAAATATTATAATTCAGCCAAAAAGAAATGGCATCGCCTGTGAGATGCAGAGCAACAGCACCTGAAACCGCAAATGACCAATACTGAAGTTTCTTGTAAATCAGGCCAACAAAGAAAATCAGAAAAAACAGGACTCCTGCGTAAATATGCGCCGGATGCATTACAAGTGAATTGGCAGTACCATCGTCGAGATAGAAGTACTTAAGATGGTCAGTGTCAAGCAGATTTGTGGCAATCATTACCGGGGCAAGTTTCACAAATTGGATATCAAGCCGTTTCGATGAGATCAGGGCTAAAGCCCCGCTTGCAAGAATATGACCGCCTGAATACATAAACTCTTCATTTAAAGGTGTTTATCCATTATTGAGTCCGGTTTAAAAAGGTTGTGTTTTTGAAAATGCCACAAAATCACAAAAACACTAAATAATTCAAAACAATAGATAATAATAATTTATAAATTTTAAAATTCGTGTTTTGGTGTTTTAGTGGCTAAAAATTAGTTTTTAGACTGGGCTCATCATTTATTCACAAGGCGGATACCCAGAATTTCGAGTGCAATTTTCAACACCTCGCTGTGTCGGCCAGGCCATATGAGGTGGTGGTTTCCCAACGGATGCACCCTGAGGCATGCTGCATCTTCTTCATTCAGGGCAACTTCGATTTGTGTCCGGCAGGCATCGGCACTTTTTGGTCGTGAAATGATGGTTCCTTCGGCTAAAAAAGCACGGCGCATCCGGTTGTCAATCCTGAAAACAGTAACATCGCCATCTTTGTATTGCCCGGCAATGGCAGTTCCAAGGCCTGTTTCGTAATGGGTTTCAACCTGAAAACTTTCCAGCAGATGTGTCGGGGCAGTACAATGTGCAAACTTCACGCTCCTTCCGTTGACTTTTATCAGGTTTGCCATCCACGGAATGACGCCACATATCTCTTTTATCAACATCATCCCGACAATACTCGTAAAATCGCCTTCGCAGCCAGAGGGGAAACCCTTGTCGTTGAAGTGCGACAAGGCAAGACAGGCAGTAACGGAATGCTTTTTTACCAATGAAAAACATTCGACTGTGATTGCCGAAAGCGCGTAATGCTGGATAATTTCCTCGAACGATGAATAGACTTTACCGGCATCAGAAATTCCTGGAAAAGTAAACTTAGCAAATGACTGCAAAAACCCCTCATTGGCCTGAAGGGTGTTATAATCGATCACCTCGTCCCAGTCGATGTACTGCACATGGATTCCAAGTTTCGACCGCAGTGTTTTGGCTTTCATTACTGATGCCACAAGCCACTCCGAAGGCTCTCCGATTACGCCAAGTACCTGACCGTTAAGTCTCAGCAGGGCATTCTTCACGCGGATGTACTTTTCGATTAGTTTGCACTCGTAACCATCGTCCAGATCAACCATCAGGTTTTTGATCCCTTTTTGATCGAACCAGGCTTTTGCTTCTGTTGCAGCAGCATACGAGTTGTTTTCATCAAAAGTGGCCAGGATGTAAAAGTTTTTCTTTTTGGCGTATTTCAATGCCTCGCGCTCCGAGCCGCCACTCAGGAAAACCAGCAGGCAGGGTTCATTTGAATCATAGTCGAATACCACCCCGGGAAACAACCGGGCTAAGCGCTCTTTTCCTTTGTCGAAAAGGCTTTCAGGTGCATTGTTAAAGGCAAGAAGTTTTATTGGTGTCATGGCTATAATTTTTTTTCAAATGTATCAAATCCCGAAATTCTGGTTAAAAATAATATTGTTGTCCGGCAAAAGTCAAAAATTAATTTGCGGATTCATCACTTATTTCGACTTGCTTCGACTCCACTCAGCACAAGTCGCTCAATACAAGTCGTTCAGAATGACAGACAGTTAGCTATCTTTGTGAGGGGTTTGAGGCGGCGAAGCCGCCTCAAACCCCTTTAACACCCCAAGAAACTCATCAAAACCACGTCATTCCGAGGCCTCATTCCCGTAAAAAACGGGAAATCTAAATGTTATGACACGAGGATTCCTCCCTGCAAAATTTTGTTTACTTTAAGGCAGACAAAACTTTTTGGTCGGAATGACCTGGCGTACAGAGTAATATGGAGGGGTAGAAGGCGGGCGGCTTCGCCGCCCGCCTTCTACCCCTCCCCACTAAAAAGCTCTACCGATCATTCCGACCGACTTGTATTGAGCTTAGCCGAAATAAGGGAGGAATCCCCAATAATATGATTTTCTGCCTTTTACAAAAATGTGTCATTAGTAGTAGTGTAGCGAGGAATCTCCACCTATTAGCACTGCCACTATTGAAAAAAATACAGATTTAAAATGAAATTTCTAAAACAAATACCCAAAACCTATGTAAGTTCCTGACTTTCCGTCCCTTTTATCTAAAGCCACACCAAAATCGGCTGCAATGATGAAATTTTCGTTCATCACAATTCGCAATCCACCTCCCAGGCAGGTATGCATCGTTTCTTTTCCGTTGCTGAAATATGTTGTCTGGTCAACCTGAGCAGGTATTCCGCTTTTATCGATGTCAATTTTCTGCACCACCATCCCAGCATCGGCAAAAGCATTTAAAGCAAGATAAAAATTCTGCTTTATCCAATGAAACCTCAGAAATTTGAACCTTAACTCGGCATTTCCGTAAGCCACACCATCGCCAACCACCCTGTTTCTCAGCACACCACGCAGGTTTCTGGCCCCACCCAATCCATCAATGGTAGTAGTTTTGGCAAACGACTTTATCATGTATGGTTGCAGGTAAAATGGCACTTTCCCGCCAATGGTTCCCTGGTAAGCCAACTGGTAAGCAAGGGTCAATTTGTTTTTTATCAAAGGAAAATACTGCCGGTGGGTAATGGCCAGTTTGGTAAAACCGAAATTTCCGTCACCCATGATTTTTGGGGCTGCTGCCACGAGTATTTCACTCCAGGTTCCTTTATTGGGATTGGGCTCGTTGTCGCGCGAATCGTAAATGACACCCAATTTTAAAACGGTGTTAAATCCGGGTTGTGTTTCCTCCGGGCTTATGATTCCCCAAGAAACATATTCATCGTAAAGCCCTGGAACATCGGGCAAAGCATTGCCACCGCTCAATCCTTTGTTTAGTTTTTCCAGATCAACGGATGCTGTTTTGGTGCTGAAAAAACCAACTCCCGCCAGCCAGTAAAGATGTTTCAGGCTTAATGCTTTTGTCAGATCGACTCCAAGCCTGAGCAACTTCCGCTCGTGCCGGTAAAACATGCGCGTTTTGTAAATCGCCGAATTCTGACTGTCGTCCTCCCATTTTGGATTGTAAACGGATTCATAACCATTGAAGCCATAAAAGTTGAGTGCTTTTTCGGTCAGATAGGTTACATCAGCCGTTACCCTGAAGCCATGAATCAACTTTTCTGAATCATAAAAAAACTGGTTTATCCCGCCTCCTTTTGTAGTTCTCGAAACTTCAAAATACAGGGAGTGAAAATATTTCGGATACAACGATCCATCACCATAATTGTACAAATCAACCAGTCCGCCATACTGAAATCCAATATCCGAATTGAACCCAACAACCGGCAATACACCAAAATTCCATCCTTTCTTACAACCTTCGCCCGACCTATTATTGGTTGAATCAGGCACTTCCTGAGCCACTGCTATTGAGATCTGCATGAGCAAAACGAACGGAACAAGCTTAAATATCTCAGTCATCATAAAAACAGATTGAATGATTTAAAACCAAAATCTGAAAACGAAGTTATTATTTATTTGTGTTTCAGATGGATATTATTGTAATTTGGCTTTCAAAATTTAATAAATCAAAATATGGTAAGCAGGGATGATCTGAAACCAATAATAAAAGGTGATAAAAAAACAATCCGCGGCTGGATTATGTACGACTGGGCAAATTCGGTGTACCAGTTAACCATTGCATCGGCAATTTTCCCGACCTATTACAATGCCATGACGAGCAAAAATCCCGATTTTACGGTTGATTTTTTCGGTGCAAAAATCATTAACTCGGTACTCTATTCATGGGCAATTGCCGCGTCCTACCTGGTTATTGCGCTCATTTCGCCCTTGCTTTCATCCATGGCTGATTTTACCGGCCGTCGGAAAGGTTTTATGCGGGCTTTTACCCTGATTGGCGCCATTTCATGCGGACTTCTCTTTTTTTTCAACGAAAACAATGTTGAATTCGGCGTGATAGCTTTTGCACTCGGAACCCTTGGTTACTGCGGTAGCATCGTTTTTTACAATTCATTTTTACCCATCATTGCCCTTCCTGAGGAACAGGACAGAATCAGTGCCCGGGGTTACTCCATGGGCTATTTGGGAGGAGTTGTCTTGCTGGTTTTCAATTTGTTGATGATCCTGAAGCCAACTTGGTTTTTTATTCCTGAAGGTTCAAGCCTGGCAGCCAGAATTTCATTTCTCACCGTGTTTGTGTGGTGGATTGGCTTTTCACAAATAACCTTCAGCCGTTTGCCCAAATACACTTACCGTAAAAGAATGGAGCGTGCCAGGATATTGTCGAACGGTTACCACGAATTGCAACGTGTTTTTAATTATGTCACAAAATCAAAAAAACTCAAATTGTTCCTGAGCGGTTTCTTTTTTGTGATGATGGGTTTGCTTACGGTGATGTTTATGGCCGTAACATTTGGCACCAAAGAGCTTGGCCTTGACGACAATGTGCTGATACCTACTGTGCTTGTAATTCAACTGGTCGGGATGTTTGGCGCATGGCTTTTTGCAAGGCTTTCCGAACGAATGGGAAATATAAAAGCGCTGATAATTTCGATTACGAGCTGGATAATTATTTGTATTGGCGCCTATTTCATTACAAACGCTACTGACTTTATTGTTGCTGCATTTTTTATTGGAATTGTGATGGGTGGTTCACAATCGCTGGCGCGAAGCACCTATTCCAAAATGTTGCCTGAAGACACCACCAACCACACCTCATTTTTCAGCTTTTACGATGTGATGGAAAAAATGGCCACCGTTGCCGGAACTTTCAGTTTTGGCCTTATTGAAGCCATCACCGGTAACATGAGGAATTCGATTGTAGCCATTGCGGTATTTTTTGTTATTGGGTTGGGATTTTTCATTCCCTTGGTAAAAAAACATGTTGTAAAAAACTAAGAATCACAACAATTTGATAACGCTTTCAATAGGTTCAATTTCTTCCGGATTGGGATCGGAGAGCTGATAACCCGCCTCGTTGATTCGTTTTTCACGAAACTCAATTTTACTTTCAATCTGCGCGACCTTCCATTGCAGCATGGTTTCGGATTTTTCTTTGTTTAATTTCAGCATCAAATCAACAAACTTTACAATTGCATCATTTTCATGTAACTTATTAGAATCGTGTTGATTGATTCATTAAATCAGGAAAGAGTGCCGGGTTCAACCTTCATATTGCGCAACATCTGAATTCATACAATGGTTTGTCAATCAATGCACATACAAGGTGTTGCCTGTGCGCTGATAAATACCATGTATTTACCAGCGTTTCTGTCGCTTTTACATCACTATAGTAGCAACAGAACTGGTGGATACCATCCACGTCACGGCGTTCAAACACCCGCTCAATAACGAAATTTGCCAGGACAGCGTAATCAGGTTTTTTAAAATCGACAACCCAGAAAATCAGCTTATTGAAAACCGGTTTTTGTTTGTTTGTCATAACACAAAATTAACAAAGACACCTTCGACCGATCATTTTTTTGTAAAGAAGTGTTGTTGAACAGGCACATTCATGTTACCTGCAACCAAGGCAGGTTTACATTTAAACAAAATTTAACAGCCATTTTTACATTCAGGTATTGGAATGTGTAATTTCGCCTATGTTTTATTCATCAAATCCAGCTTAATTATGATAAGAATTACCGCCCTTGAACAGGTTTCGAACCGAAAGCCTGTTAATGTAGAAATTCCCGTAGGGAAAATCTCCGGTTACTTTGGTGTGCAAACCTTTAATGATGCTGCCATGCGCGAGTTTCTTACCCGCGAGGCGTACTCAAAAGTTAAAGATGCCATTACCAAAGGCGATAAAATTGACCGTAAAATTGCCGACCAGATTGCCTCCGGCATGAAGGCCTGGGCAATAAACAAAGGTGCGACGCATTATTCGCACTGGTTCCACCCACTAACGGGTGCAACCGCCGAAAAGCATGATGCCTTTATCAATCCGGTTGATGGAGGCAGAGCCATCGAGAACTTTCAGGGTACAGAACTGATTCAGCAGGAACCCGATGCCTCGAGTTTTCCGAGCGGTGGTATTCGCAACACCTTCGAAGCCCGTGGCTATACGGCATGGGACCCGACATCACCCGCGTTTATTCTGAACAACACCCTTTGCATCCCTACCATTTTCGTAGCATACACGGGAGAGGCACTCGATTTTAAAATGCCTTTGCTAAAGGCTTTAAACCTGATTGACAAAGCCGCCGTTGATGTTTGCCACTATTTTGATAAAGATGTGAACAAAGTGATTGCCACCCTGGGCTGCGAACAGGAATATTTCCTGGTCGATTCGGCACTGTACAATGCCCGTCCCGACATGGTTCTTACAGGAAGAACAGTTTTTGGACATTCATCAGCCAAAGACCAGCAGCTTTCCGACCACTATTTTGGAGCCATACCATCAAGGGTAATCGAATTTATGAAAGAATTCGAATATGAGGCTTATAAACTGGGAATTCCAATCAAAACCCGACACAACGAGGTGGCGCCCAACCAGTTTGAATGTGCGCCGGTGTTTGAAGAAGTTAACCTGGCTGTTGACCATAATCAGCTGATGATGCACCTGTTGAAAAAAGTTGCCAAAAAGCACAATTTCAACGTCCTTTTACACGAAAAGCCTTATGCAAAAGTAAACGGCTCAGGAAAACACAACAACTGGTCACTGGCGACTGATACCGGTATCAACCTTTTATCGCCCGGCAAAGACAGTAAATCGAACCTAAGGTTCCTTACTTTTCTGGTAAACATCATCAAAGCATTGCACGAAAATGCTGATCTGATTAGGGCTTCCGTAGCCACAGCCAGCAACGACCACAGGCTTGGTGCTCACGAAGCTCCTCCGGCCATCCTTTCGGCATTTATTGGAAAGCAGCTTACACATGTTCTCGAAGAGCTTGAAAGCCTGGGAACCATTAAAAAAGATGGCCAGTCAGGCATGAACCTCGATATTCCCAAAATACCAGAAATTCTGTTAGACAACACCGACAGGAACCGCACTACACCTTTTGCCTTTACAGGAAATAAATTCGAATTCAGGGCTGTGGGATCTTCACAATCAACATCAAAAGCCATGACTCCGCTCAACCTGATTGTGGCTGATCAGTTGATCGAATTCAAAAAAGATGTGGATGAGCTGATTCGCAAAAAGGTTAAAAAGCAGGACGCTATTTTGCAGGTATTGCGAAACTATATCTCCCAAAGCAAGGCTATTTTGTTTGAAGGAAACTCATACAGCGGCGAATGGGCTGAAGAAGCCGCCAGGCGCGGGCTGTCTAACATTAAAAATACACCCGAAGCATTAATACAGGCAAATAGCGAAAAATTTCAGCAACTCTATGTAAAGCACAAAATTCTTACAAAGCGCGAAATTGAGGCCCGTTACGAAATCAAAATGGAGAAGTACACCAAGCAGATACAGATTGAATCGAGGGTTATTGGCGATTTGTCAACCAATCATATCATTCCGGTGGCCATCCAGTATCAAAACATCCTCATCGAGAATGTAAGAGGGCTGAAAGAAGTGCTTGATACCAAAACTTTTGTAAAACTTTCAAAAAATCAGTTACAGGCAATTAAGGATATTTCGGAACATATCACCGAAATTAAAGATACGGTTTATAAAATGACCGAAGAACGCAAAGTTGCCAATGCACTGACAGGTATCGAGGAACAGGCGTTGTACTACAACCGGCATGTTTTGCCATGTTTCCAAAGCATTCGCTATCATGTCGATAAACTCGAACTACTTGTTGACGACAGACTTTGGCCTTTGCCAAAATACCGCGAATTGTTGTTTCTGAAATAAAAACCAACACACGTTCGTTTGAAAAGCCAGGTTATGAACCTGGCTTTTTTTATGAATGAAATCAGATGTTTATGATGAAAAAAATTACATTTTTTGCATTGGCAGTTTTGTTCGCACTTGGGCAAACGTTGGCTCAGGTAAACGTTTATCAGGTAAATAAATCAACTGCAAAGCCCGTCCGAAATGGCCTTTTTTATGTATTACCCAGGACGGTTTTAAAAATTGATGTACTGCTGAAAACCGAAGAAAATCTTAAAGGTCCCTTTTCTGAGTATGCCGCTGAACTGCTCGGATTGGAGAATGTGGTCAAATTCGATTTTACGGGCTACTCCATCGAAAACATTGATATCAGCCCGTTAGCCGAACCTGATCCTGACCAGGTTTATTACATCGAAACAGGCGAAAGGTCGTCAAAAGATTTCCAGTCGTTGATGGTGGCACTGAACGAAGCTGGTTTTTTGGTTTCTGTTTCCAATTCCGACAATCAGGAAGCCTTGATGGGACAGGAAAAGGACGAAATATTATTGTTTGATGAGCCCAACTTTAAACAGGTGAATAAAAGTGGATTTTATGCGCTCAGGAATTTTAAATCGCAGACCGACACCATAGTCAGAAAAATAGCGGTTGATACCGCATCGGTCGAGAAATTTGTTTATAGAACAAAACTGGTGGAAAAGAACCCGAAGGAGCAGGCGCTCGAAATTGTAAACCTGCTTGAGGAAACCAGAGAATCGAGGCTGAAATTGCTCACCGGATTCCAGGAAACCGCCTATGACGCCGGAACCATGGCATACATGGACAAGCAGCTTCAAAAGCTGGAAAACAATTATCTCGATCTTTTTCGTGGAAAAACCTTACGCACTTACAAAACACACACCTTTTATTATACGCCATCCTCAACATCTGAAAAAGACGAACCTGTTCTTTTCAGGTTTTCAAAAGGTACTGGCATCACTTCATCCAAAAGCGGTACCGGCGATGAAATTACACTGGATTTTATTTTAAACGAATCGGCTTTACTTGCCGGTGAATTTCCAACACCTCAGAAAGATGAATCAAATCTGAGTGGGATTGCCTACCGGATTCCTGGTTCTGCCCGCTGCCTTGTTAAAAATAATTCAGAAATATTATTCGACAGCATAATCACAATCAGTCAGTTAGGTGGTGTGAAGCGGTTACCTGCACAGAAGTTTAAAGCCGATTTCGACCCTTCAACAGGTGGTATTACAACCGTCAGGTTCGATTAGAACGAAATGGTATATCCATAACTTTCGCCTGCTGCTGGCTTTGTTGGTTTTACCGGTGAATCTTTCCCGGGTTTTTCTTTTAGCGAATATTCTATCTGAAAATCAGTTGTTTTGGGTAGTTTGAAACTGATGCGGGTGCGCATGGCTGCAGTCACCCTCAACCCACGGTTTTTGGCCTTTTCATATTTCATCATCATGATAATCCTCACGGCTTCTTCGTCGCAACCATAACCGATTCCGCGTGTTACCAGACAGTCTAAAACATTGCCTAAGCCATCCACGTGATATAATACATGTACTGTACCCTCAATTTTGTTTTCGAGCGCCTCTTTCGGGTAGCGCAGGTTTGTACGGATAAATTCCTGAAATGCTGTTTTACCTCCCGGAAACTGGGGCAGATGAATGAATTTTTTTTCAACCTGATGATCTTTCATTTGAATTGAATTTGGCGTTTTTTACAAAAATCAAAAAATTGTCCTTTGGCGAAGAAATTACAATGGTTTCCAAAAATAATATCCTCTTCCCTATTCTCATATTAATTTTCACGCAAGGGGAAAGATAAAACATTTTACATCCTGAAATACAATTAATTACAGAATTAGTAAAATATTTGTAAATAAGGCTGAATCATTTGAAAAACCTTTGCCGGGAAATTTATTTATGTATTTTTGCTTACATTATCATTGCATTGATTTTCATAATTTTTTAACAACCAAAATAATAAAATAATGATTGACTTTTCGTTGACACCCGAACAGATCGAAATCAGGGAAAAATACCGTGATTTCGCCAACCGATGGATTATCCCGAATCGTTTGAAGTACGATGCCCTGGCCGAGTTTCCGTGGGAAATTGTAAAAGCGGCTTATGCCGAGGGGCTGATGAACGGCCCGATGTCGAAAGAATTCGGCGGGCACGAACACAGTTTGATGGATGGCGCCATAGCCTCTGAGGAACTGGGCGCCGGCTGTGTTGGCATTGGGATTTGCATCGATGCCAACACCCTTGCCCTTACGCCGCTATACATAGCCGCAAGCGATGAATTGAAAAAGAAGTATTTTGGACTGATAAACGAGGTGAAGGGTGTTGCAGCCTACTGCCTTACCGAACCCAATGCCGGTTCGGATGTTCAGGGTATTCAGACCCGCGCAACCAGATCGGGTGACAAATACATCATAAACGGCCACAAACGCTACATTACTAACGCCGAGGTTTCTACATTCCTGACTGTGTTTGCCATTACCGACCCCGAAAAAGGCTCACGGAGTCTGACAGCTTTTCTCGTGCCTTCTAATTCTCCAGGCGTTGAATTTAAACCACGGATGAACAAAATGGGACAGAAAGCCAGCGTGCAAAACGAAATTCTGTTTCATGACGTGGAAGTTCCTGCCTCAAACATGATTGGCCAGGAAGGTCATGGATTTTTAATCGCCATGAAAACTTTCGACCGTACACGTACGGGTGTGGCTGCCTTGAGTGTTGGAAATGCACGTGCAGCTTTTGAAACAGCACGCGACTGGACACAGAAACGCCGTCAATTTGGTAAGCCAATTTCGGCAAACCAGGCCATCGCCTTTATGCTTGCCGACATGGCAACAAAAATTGAAACTGCGCGACTCATTACCTGGTATGCTGCCTGGGCTTACGATCACGACAAGAAAAAACTGAATAAACTTTCGGCCATGTCGAAGCTCTATGCTTCCGATATTGCCATGGAAGTTACTACCGATGCCGTACAGGCTATGGGTGGCGAAGGTTATACCTGGGAGTTTATGGTGGAAAAAATGATGCGCGATGCCAAACTCTGCCAGATTTACGAAGGAACCAACCAGATACAAAGGCTGGTCATTTCGAAGGCCATTCTGAAGGATTAAAATCAGGCTGACAATGCAATAAAAAAACCGGTGTTTTTAAAAAAGCGCCGGTTTTTTTTTCAGTGTAAAATCTTGAAAACCATCTCCTGAAGCAATTCACCATCTTCAATAGTAGCCGATTCAACACCTTTGGCTTTTCTATCGTACTCGCGGAGAATCGAAAACACCAGGCGCAACTTTTTTGGGTGGTATTTTTCGGCAGCCAGTTTGTATTCCCTCACAATGTTGGGCGCCGGACTTATTCCCAGTTGCGCTGCAACATTTCTGTCCGATTTATCCGAAAGAAAATGATACAGAAATATTTTTCTGAAATAGGTGTAAAGAATAACAGTTACCATCACAGCCGGGTTTTCTTTGGGGTTTGCCCCGAAGTAGTTCACAATCCGGTTGCATTTTTCAATGTTTTTCTCGCCTAATGCCCGTTGAAGTTCAAAAACATTGTACTCCTTGCTGATACCAATGTTTTGTTCGATAATGTCCGGGGTAACTTCAGATCCTTTCGGAAGGTTGATAATCAGTTTGTTGATTTCATTTTCAATCTTGCTCAAATCGTTGCCCAGGCTCTCGGCCAGAAGCATTCGGGCATTTTGCGAAAGCCTTAAACCCTGGCTGTTTACCTGTGTTTCAATCCAGGTGGGAACCTGGTTGTCCCAAATCTTTTTAGCCTGGAAAAACACGCCGGCCTGTTCAATCAGTTTTGCAAATTCAGTACGTCCGTCAACTTTCTTGTATTTATAGTCGAAAACCAGAATGGTAGATTTGACTGGTTTGCGGAGATAACCTTTTAAAAGCTCATCTTTTTCAATCTGTTTCAGGTCCTGTGCCTCGCGCACGATTACTACCCGGTGATTGCTGAAAACGGGATATTCTTTGGCAAGCGCCAGAATCTGGTCAGTTGTTACATCGCGGCCATAAACAATGGCCTGGTTGAATTCCTTTTCATCATCACTCAACACAGATTTTTCAATCAATTTGCTTATCTTATCAATAAAATAAGGCTCATCACCTGTAAGAAAATACACCGGATTGTAAATCTTTTTTTTAATGTTATCGATAATATTTTCAAAAGTAGCTGCCGGCATCTTGTTCTTACTTTATCTTTTGGGTGAAGGGTACTGAAAAATGTTGAATGAGCTTTTATCAGCTTATGATATGTCTGGGTTTCTGGTGTTGGTTTAAAATCTCAGGTGCTTTACCGTCACACCGTTATTAATCAACTGTTTAAGCGAATCGATGCCGATTTTCACATGTTCCTCAACAAAATTTTTTGTAACAAGGGCATCGCTCGATTCCGTTTTTACGCCTGTCGAAATCATGGGCTGATCCGACACCAGAAGCAAAGCGCCGGTTGGAATTTCGTTTGCAAAGCCCACTGTAAAAATGGTTGCTGTTTCCAGGTCGATGGCCATGCTCCGGGTTTTGCGCAGATATTTTTTAAATTTTTCGTCGTATTCCCACACCCTGCGGTTGGTGGTGTAAACGGTACCTGTCCAGTAGTCGCGTCCATGATCGCGTATGGTCGTCGAAATGGCTTTTTGCATACTAAACGCAGGTAATGCAGGCACTTCGGGGGGCATATAATCGTTTGAAGTTCCCTCACCGCGGATTGCTGCAATGGGAAGGATTAAATCGCCCAATTGATTTTTCTTTTTCAATCCGCCACATTTACCCAGAAACAACACCGCTTTTGGGCTTATTGCACTGAGCAAATCCATAATGGTTGCTGCATTGGCACTGCCCATTCCAAAATGAATCATCGTAATATCACCGGTGGTTGCACTTGGCATCGAACGGTCGCGCCCCTTGATTTCCACTTCATGCCAGGTTGCAAAATGCGTAAGATACCTGGTAAAATTGGTCAATAAAATGTACTTCCCAAACTCCTCAAGATTAAGACCGGTGTATCGCGGAAGCCAGTTTTCAACTATTTCCTGCTTGGTTTTCATGATTTAAAATATAGACGTGGCAAAAATAGTGTAAACTTGCAACAAAAGACAATTTGGAGGGTACAAATGACAGAATTGACGCCGCTGAACCTGCCTGAATACCAGTTTAGATTTCGCAGCTCAGGTGCGAAAGAGGAAATTTTTGACCCTGTGAGAAAAAAATTCATCGTCCTAACACCCGAGGAATGGGTGCGGCAGAATATTGTTCAGTACCTGATCAATTCGCTCAATGTACCGCAATCACTTATGGTTATTGAAAAGTCGCTTGTACTGAACAGGATGAAAAAACGGGCTGATGTTTTGATCTACAATTTTTCGGGCGAGCCATTGATGATTGTCGAATGTAAAGCGCCGGGAGTCAGGATAACGCAAAAAACATTTGACCAGGTTGCCCGTTACAACATGGTTTTCAAGGTAAAATTCCTGCTGGTAACCAATGGTTTGGAACATTTTATCTGTACAGTCAACTTCAACGACTCCACTTATTCTTTCCTCACGCAAATTCCTGATTATGCCCAAATGAAAAATTGAGGAGTGGCGTGATAAATAAGTAAATGCAGGAAAAATCAAATCCTGGCAATGGCTTCAAATTTAACCTTAAGGCTATTCGAGTGCCTTCAACAATCTTTTGAATTCCTCTTTTTTCTCGTGGTCGCCACTGTTTTCGTATGAAAATATCAGGTTGTTCATCACCCGCCTGATGGTTGTAACATTGTCGCACGGAATGAAGTATTTGTCGTCGTCTTCAAGGTTTATCTGCCGCAGAAACAGTTCTATTTCACGCCTTGTAAAAACAGCGCCGTTGTTGAATGCATTGATGTAAAACTGGATGTTGTTTCTGCCTACTTTCATACCGTCGGGAATTAAACCATCAAGGTACGCCAAAATGTAATTTTGCGGCAAATTCACCCCGTACACCGGAATTTTCAGACTTTGTGCAACAACCATGTAAATAATGCTCAGAGAAATGGGATTGGCTTTTTTAGTCTCAAAAATATTGTTGATGTACGAATTCTGCGGCAGATGAATGTTGGCTTTGTTTCCCGTAAAGCCATGAACCTCAAACATCACATGGTTTAAAACCTTGATTTGTTCAAGCGGTGTAAGATTGTTGTTAAGTTCTAACCACACATCCTGTATGATGAGTCCGGTTTTTTTTATGATTAAAGCCTCGTCAAGGTCGGGGTACTGATATCGGGCTACCAGCGTAAAGCCTTTCAACAAATCGCTGCTGTTAAATTCTTTCCATTTGTTCAGTTCCTGGTAAATATCACTAAACTGGATGTGGTGAATAATTCCCTCAATCCTTTTCTGAATGGTTTCATCCAATGAATGATCCCAGGCATTTTCGAGGATGGGCACAGCGGTAATTCCGTATGTAAAAATCTTGTCCCTTACCCTGTTATACATGTCTGTGTCAGGCTCATCCAGTAAGCTGATCAATGCATCCAGTTCTGTATTGCGGTTTTCAGAATTCATAAAGTCCTGCTTTAAAATCGTATTATTCAGTGTTAAAACGTAAGAACAACCACAACTCTTATTTAGTAATCCAAACCTTGTGTCAATGATAAACAAATTTAAGGAATAATGGTTTGATTTATCCTACCACTTGGGCGTTATCCGTAAGAAAATTACGTTTTATTATAGAAAAATGAGAAAAGTCGCCCCCCCTAACCTTTTCAAAACCAATTTTTTTCTACTCAACCAACATTATTTTCGCTGTTGTTTTCATGTGCGAAACAGAACCCCGATGACATGGGCGAAAACCCTGCTTTACCGGCGATTGGCTGGTTTTCCAATATTTTTTTTACCACTGAGAAACCGTTTTATCCTTCTCGCGTGCGAAATTGCCGTCTGCTGCCAGACAAGCTGCAGTCATGAATACAATTGTGAATGAAACAAATAACAAGTAATTCTGAGAAATTTTTAGTTTTGCATGAAATGCACCGCAATGTGCATGAAAATATTGAAAAACAGGAATGCTCGGATTATGTCAACACCAGGTTCATTTACGTTGAATCGTTTTTTTATCATGACTATTTTACTGGTCGCCGTGTTGACCATATTTTCGGCATCCTGTAAATCGGAAAAAAAGAAAGAAAAGATACTGACCTGGGAGGAAATTTCCATTCGTAAAAACCTGCCTGAAAGTCACCGGAATTTTATCCTTGAATTTACACCTAAAATACTGAATTCCAACAATAAAATTATGCATCAGCGCGAAAAGATTATCATGCTTCGCGCCATGTACCATCGTGTGGTAAAAGAGGAATGGCAGACTTTATGGCTCAACATGGTAGCGCTACAATATCGTTACGATGCCGAGTTTATTCATAAAGAGCTCACGCATAGCGAATACATGAAACGGATTGACAGTTTGTTGCTCCGCGTTGATATTGTACCTTCCAAACTTGTTCTTGCACAGGCCATTGTTGAGTCGGGCTGGGGCAGGTCGAAATTTTCGAGACAGCATCACAATTATTTCGGAATTCAATGCTACACCCCCGGTTGCGGCTGGGTGCCACGCAGTATCCAGAACCCTAAAGTCTGGAATAAAAAATTTGAAAATGATGAGGAATGTATCGATGAGTATCTGTGGTTGCTCAATACGGGTTACATGTGGAAAAATTTTCGCCGTGCACGAGCAAATTCCCGCAAAGAAAAAAATTTTGTCAGCCACCATGAATTGCTCAGGCATCTAAAGAAATATTCGACTATTGGAAAAGACTATACCAACCTGGTCAGGGTGATTATTGAGTATTACCTTCCTCAAAATCTGGAAGCCTATTTACTGTGTCATACCGAAAATCTGTCACAACAGGCACCTGTCCCCGATACACTTCAGTCTGATGAAGCCGATTCGATATTACCCAACAACCAATTGCTGTTCGATTAGGTAGTTCGTTTCGGGTTTTCACCTTTCATTTTTTGCATTTCACGTTACCGTTTCGACAATTCACAAGGATTTGATAGGATGCCGGCCTTGCGTGAATTTACCTTTGTTTCATCAGAAAAATTTATGTTAAACATTTAAAATAAGTAAATTATGAAAACAAGGGTTCTTTATTTTGCATCGCTGCTTCTGCTGGTTTCAACAGCCGTTTATGCTGGTCAAAAAGGTGCTGGCAACAGCCAGGTTTCTGCCAATGTTGAGCTAAAGGCCAACAACCGGGTGGTAGTCAATCTTCAGCATATTGCTGGTAAAACCATTAGTTTTGAGTTGTTTGGACAGAATGGCGAAAGCATAAGCGCAGGTCGTATGGTGAACCGGACAAAAGGGTGTTTCCGTCATAATTTCAACTACCTGTCCGAGGGGTTGTACACTTATTGTGTGAAAGATGGAGACCAGGAAGTGTATTCGATGAAAATCATCAAAAACAATGATGGATACGTTGAATTGAGATGCGCCGAAAAACAGATTTGTTCGGCAATCAGTTCAACGTCTGGCGATAAAAGTCAGGTTGAAATCAGGTTGCACAAACCAAAATCATCGTGTGCAACCATTTCAATTTGCGAGGAATCAGGCGACCCAATTTTCGTTAGCAAAATAAAAAATGGTGAAAACCATACACTTACCTATGACTTGTCGGCTTTTCCTGAAGGAAGGTATTTGGTCAGGGTTTTAGATGGCAAAAAACTCGTCGGGTACAAAAAAATAAGTCTATAGTTGTTTTACCGAATCAATTTTATGGTCTTCATGAATGATTGAAGGCCATTTTTTTTAACCTTTGTCCAAATTTGAATTCCGATGAACAATTAAAAGCAGTTTACATGTTCGAATACCTGCAAAAAAACAAATTGTTGTTTGCCGTTGTGATAGTGCTCACGGGCATTTTCTTTCAGTTTTCATTGGATGTGATTTTTAGCCTTATCTATCGGAATCACAGCCTGATAAGTGCATGGTATGGTTATGTTTTTTCAATTGGCATGTCGTTGATTATCATTGGTGGGCTTATCAGGGTGGCGGCCTGGCTGAACAAGCATTATTCGTGGGAAAAAGCCCCTGGCAGCAGGTTTTACACACAAGTGGTATTTGTGACGATTTTTGCGGTGTTTGGCGTGCTGCTGCTTCGGCTTATGGTTACAACTTTGATAAAGCCAGGCAGTTTCATCAGATTGTTAGACGAAATGGTGATTGCGGTTTATTTTACCTTCGTTTCGCTCCTGCTTGTTTTTATCGATCTGGGATTTAACCTTTTGCACAAGTGGAGGTACTCGCTTGCCGAAATTGAGCGGTTTAAAAAGGAAAACCTCGAAACCCAGTTTGAGATGCTCAGAATGCAGGTGAATCCACATTTTTTGTTCAACAGCCTTAATACACTTTCATCACTCATTTATCAGAACCAGGACACAGCATCACAGTTCGTCAGGGAACTTTCTTCAGTGTACCGATATGTACTCGAAAAGCGCAAATCCGAACTCTCCTCACTCAGTGAAGAGTTGCTTTTTATCGAATCCTACAAGTACTTGTTAAGTTTGAGATTTGACAAAAAACTCATTTTTGAAATCAATATTGATGAAAGTGCGCTCGAAAAACAAATCGTTCCGCTAACACTTCAGATTTTGATAGAAAATGCTGTAAAACACAACATTATCTCAAACAAAAAACCTTTGAAAATTTCGATAAACACCCTTACCAACAATATGCTGGAAATTAAAAACAACCTGCAACCCAAACAAACCAGCAGCTACTCGTCAGGTATTGGTCTTGACAACATCAGCAGTCGGCTCGAAATTTTAACCGACCGGCAACCCGAAGTGTTAAAAACCGCTGATGAATTTATTGTCAGGGTGCCACTATTGGCCAAACACAAAGACAAACTGGTAAACTGGTAACCGGTGATGAATAGAAATTGAACATCTGAATCGAAAAAACATCCAAAGATTATGAAAATACTTATTATCGAAGACGAACCATTTGCCCAACAGGAATTAACACGCCTGCTCGACAGCCTGCAGATAAAATTTGAAATTTTAGGAATGATAGATACGGTGGAGGATGCCGTTGAATGGCTGAAAAATAACCCGGCTCCCGAGTTGATTTTTCTTGACATTCAGTTGGCCGATGGTTTGAGTTTTGATATTTTCAGACAGGTTGAGGTACAATCACCGGTAATTTTCACAACTGCATACGACGAATATGCCATCAGGGCTTTCCAGCTCAACAGCATCGATTACCTGTTGAAACCCATAAAAATGGGCGATTTGATGAAAGCTTTCAATAAACTCGACTCCATGAAAAGCCAGATGATTGCCGGCGAAAAGGTGGGATTGAGCATTACCCGCAAACAACTTGAAAACCTGCTGAGTCTGGGTAAAAAAGAATACAAATCGAGATTTCTGGTGAAAATTGGCGACCAGTTGAAATACATTCCTGTACAGGATGTTGCCTATTTTTATGCTGAAGAAAATGTGGTTTTTGTTATTACCCGCAAAAACGACCGCTACATCATCGATTATAGCATCGAAGAAGTGGACGGCCTGGTCGATCCCAAAGATTTTTTCAGGCTCAACAGGGCTTTTGTTACCCACATCGATGCCATCGACAAAGTGTTCAAGTATTTAAACAGTAGGTTGAAAATTGAACTGAAACCTCCCATCGATAAAGAAATTCTGGTGAGCAGGGCAAAAGTGTCAGAGTTTCTGGATTGGATGGACAGATAGGAAACTTGTGAATGGTGTTTGTAACCATTAACAAAATCAATTATTAACGTTAATGCCTGCTGTTACTGAAAAGCAGGAAAGGTAAAAGCAATAGCGTACCTTTTTGTGATAACAATTAACTGTTTTAAGGCTTTCATTTTAAAAAAACTTTTACAAACAAATGAATACCAATATAATAAACAAATACTTTCCCCTATTTTTATTGATTTCTGTAATTATGGCCTCGTGCAGCAGCCCAGTGTTGAAAATTGAAAACCTTCCGGCCAATACACCGCAAGGTTCGGTTCTGTACCTTGCCGGAGACTTTAATCGCTGGGACCCCGGCGACCGGCGGTTTTCGGTGAAAACCACTACCGACAGTGTTTATTATTTGAAACTGCCTAACGGTTTTGGAAAACTGCATTTTAAGTTTACCCGTGGCGATTGGACTACCGTCGAAACCGACCTTTGTGGTTTTGATATCACAAACCGGTCGGTGAAATATTTTGAGCAGGACACCATAGCTGTATCTGTCGAAAGTTGGAAAGACCTCCAAGCCATTAATTGTCCGGAAGTTACAATTGTGGTAAATAAGCTGCCACAGGTAACTCCCGAGGGCGCCACCATTGCCATTGCCGGGAACTTCAACGAATGGAATCCTGACGAATACTCACGGATGCAGCGCGACAGCCTGACCGGCAAATACATGCTTAAACTTCCACGAAAAAGCGCCGACCGCCTGATCGAATTCAAAATTACACGCGGCAATCTGATGAATGCCGAGGCTGATAAATTTGGTAAAGAAATCGCTAAACGAAGATTCCTGTATGGAGAGGTTGATACGCTTTTTATTGATGTCGAAAACTGGGAAGATTTGCAGGATAACTCACAGGAATTTCTTACCATAATTCTCGACAGGGTTCCTGTGGAAACATTTCCTGATGATCAGATTTTTCTAACAGGGAGTTTTAATGGCTGGTACCCCAAAGACAGTGATTATCTGTTTTACAAAAACCAGCAGGGCAAACCACAGATTCGGATTCCAAAACCTGCCGCACCCATTGAATTTAAAATTACAAGAGGCGACTGGTCGAAACAGGAAGCCGACAAATATGGCTACATTGCTGAAAACCGCCGCTATGAGCCTCAGGCTGACGATACCATCCATTTATTGCTGGATCAATGGATCGACAGATCAAAAAAAATGTCGCACCTCTTTACCATTGTCATCAGCAAAATACCATCAAATACCCCACAAGATGCCACAGTTTATCTTTCAGGGCCTTTTAATAACTGGAACCCAGGAAACCGCAACTATATTTTTGAAAGAAAGAAAGATGGAAAATTGTATTTCTCATTTGAAAACAAGCGTTCCAGCTTTGAATTTAAGGTTACCCGGGGTTCATGGCGAAACGAAGAAGCCGACAAGTATGGCAATGTGATGCCAAACCGCACAAATGAAGGCGCTGACAGGGATACGCTTTTTATAGAAATCGAAAACTGGGTTGATGTTCCTCCAGGAAATCAGGACAGGGTGGTTCTGTTCGTTACGAATGTCCCCCAAACTACACCCAGCGACAAGCATATTTTTGTGGCCGGAACTTTTAACAGCTGGAATCCTTCAAACCCCGATTACATCTTAAACAAAAACCTAAAGGGGCAATATTATATCACCATTCCCCGAAAAGCTGACGAAATCGGTTTTAAGTTCACATTGGGTTCATGGGATTTTGAAGAGCAGGATGCCAGTAAAAATAATATCCCCAACAGGTATTATAAGTTTGGTTATTCCGATACATTATTTTTAAAAATTGACAATTGGAAAAATCTGTGATTTGAATAAAAAGCAGATTCTTTGTCTGATTTTTTCCGAAAATGCCTATGTTTGCTGTTGCATGAAATTTCTGTTTCTAATCAGGAATTTTTGTAAAACAATGTTTTTGTTGAAAAAAGGCATGTAGCCTGATTTGAAAAATTTTCATTAACAAAATTCAGTGAGCATGAGCAAACAAACGATCAACAAACCCGAGGCCTGGGGATCACGTATTGGCCTGGTGCTGGCCATGGCTGGCAATGCCGTAGGATTTGGAAATTTTCTGCGTTTTCCGGTGCAGGCAGTTCAAAACGGGGGAGGTGCATTTATCATTCCTTACCTGGTGAGTCTCATAATTTTAGGTCTTCCTTTGTTGCTCATCGAGTGGTCAACCGGAAGGTTTGGCGGCAAATTAGGGCATCATTCCACACCTTTTATTATGGGTAGCATGAACCGGAAAATGATTTGGAAATACGTCGGTGTGTTTGGCGTGTTTTCTAACTTAGCCATCGCCTCTTATTATTGCTACATGGAAAGCTGGACCATGTCGTACGTCTATCATTCCATAATGGGAACGTTTGATGGAATGTCGCAGCACCAGGTAGCGGGTTTTTTTGATGGCTACCTCGAAATTGGTTATTCTACCACCGGAATTCCTTTTGAAGCAATTATCTTTTTTGTATTTTGTATTGCCCTCAACACATGGATACTGAGCAAGGGACTTAGCGGTGGTATCGAAAAAGTGGCCATTTACGGCGTTCCGTTGCTGATTGTTTTTGGGATTTTCCTGGCTGTGAAAGGCATTACCATGAAAAGCGGCTCCATGGGCGCTGTTTTCGACGGAGTTGAAGGCCTGAATTTTTTGTGGACACCAAAATATGATTCTCTCTTAAATCCCAAAGTTTGGATGGCAGCCGCCGGACAAATCTTTTTCACCCTTTCGGTGGGAATGGGAACAATACAATGTTACGCATCTTATCTGAAAGAAAAAGAGGACATTGCGCTCAACTCGATGTCAGCCGGATTTACCAACGAATTTGTAGAAATTGTGTTGGGCAGCAGTGTAATTATCCCTATTTCGGTGGGCTATCTGGGCATCGAAAAGGTAATTGAACTGACTGGTCTTGGCGGCCTGGGGCTTGCATTTCGCACCATGCCATTTTTGTTTGAACAATGGGGAGTCATTTTATCAGCATTGGCAGGAGTAGCTTTTTTTGGTCTGCTGTTTATTGCCGGCATTACCTCATCGCTGGCCATGGGAACTCCTGTAATGGGCTTCCTGCAGGACGAGTTTAAATGGAAACGAAAACCCTCGGCGCTCGCCTTTGGCGTTATTGTGCTCATTCTTGGCCTTCCAACTGTTTTCTTTTTTAAAAATGGCGTTTTCGATGAATACGATTATTGGGCCGGAACCATTTCGCTGGTGGTGTTTGCCATGCTCGAAGCAATTTTGTTTGCCTGGTTTTTTGGCATGAACAGAGGGTGGGAAGAAATTACCAGAGGTGCTGACCTTAAGTTGCCGCGGTTTTTCAAATTCCTACTAAAATTCGTAACCCCTGTGGTCTTGATCGCAATTTTCATCGGTTCGCTTGTTACTCCTGCTAACGACGATTGGTCGAAAGTAAGCTTTAAAGGTTGGGAATTAAGCAACACCAGCATACTTGGACAATTAAGTCATAAAGGCATTGGACCCAACAAGAATTATTTCGCAAATACTTTTTACAGTGAAAATGAGGGTGTTGTAGATAGTATTTTCATTCTGCACCACAAAACGCATGTTACAGTGGCGCCTGATTCGGGACAGGCCGGACCAGAAAAAACCTATGTCATGAGCAAGAAAAAAACACTCCTTGTGAAAGCAGGAGATAAAGTAGTTATTGGTCAGCCACTTTATTCGGGAAATATTGTAAACAACATTTTCCTTATCGACATGGCAAGATTGTTACTTGCATCACTTTTTTTAACCATCTCGTTAATGGTTTTTATAGCCCATCGCAAACAAAAGCTTCAAAAACAATAATTAAATATGAACACATCAGCCATCGTACTCATTAGTTTGGTCTGGATTTCGGTAACCTGGCTCACGGTTTATTTTTTTGTAAAAGTGCTTACAAAACCCAAAAAGCCGGAGCCCGACTCGTTTACCAACAACGACGACATTGATTGAAAACCAATCCTTTGAAAAGTGTCGCAACTAAGCCAAAACCTGAAAAATTATTTCTACATCAGCCGTTCGCAGCGGAACGCCATTGTTTTTCTTGGAGGTTTATTGGTGCTCCTGATACTTGCATATTTTGCACTTCCACTGATTTTGCAAAAGGAGACCTTCAGCACAAATCCTGATTTTGTGAACCAGGTTACCGAATTTGAAAAAACCCGTACCGGGCAGCACAAACCAAATGTTGAACCCACATTCTTTGATCCTAATCAGCTTGATAAAGAGGGTTTTAAAACCATGGGGCTGAGCGAAAAACTGGCTTCAAACATCGTAGGTTACCGAAATGCGGGTGGTAAATTCAGAACAAAAAATGACCTAAGGAAAATGTATGGAATGACCGACAGTATTTTTCAGGTTATTGAACCCTACATCATTATTCAACCCGAAAACAACCCGGAATTTTCAGAAAAAGAACCGGAAAACAAAGATGTCAGCCTGTTTTATTTCGATCCGAATACCCTTGATGATGAATCCTGGAAGGCGCTTGGTTTTTCGGAATTCAAAATCCAAAACATCAAAAATTATTTGAACGCTGGTGGAAAATTCAGGATAAGGGAAGACTTAAAAAAACTATTCACCATTACCCACGACGATTACAACCGGGTGAAAGATTTTATACTTCTCCCTGATAGTTTAATCAGGCAGGTAGCCGTCGACGACAAAACATTAAAAGGTGCAGTTACAGTGGAAATCAACAGTGCCGATACGGCTCAGCTGGCACAATTGATTGGAATAGGGCCAGCACTTTCGCAAAGGATTATCAATTACAGGGATAAATTGGGTGGGTTTTTCAGAAAAGAACAACTTCTCGAAGTATTTGGCATTGATACACTCAGATTTAAAAGTTTTGAAAATCAGGTTATTGTTAATGCAGATCTGATCAGAAAAATGGACCTGAACAAAACGCAGTTTAAGGAAATGGCCAAACACCCGTATCTTGAATATCACATTGTTAAATCCATTTTTAATTATAAAGACAGAAAGGGTAAATTTACCTCTGTTGAGGAATTGCAGCAAGTCGAACTGATTTACGATCAGCTTTATGGAAAGATTTATTGGTATTTTACTGTTGATGTAAAAGTCAAATGAGAAATAACAGCAACATAATGAACTTCTTATTGCTGAGACCAATGGTTCTCATCATGCTGCTTTTTCTGTTTTCTGAAATCAAATCACAGGATTATTACCACGAAATGGATTCGGCCCTTACCGGTGTTCAGCCAAATGAAAAGGTGAAAGTGCTGATCGACCTGACCAAACAATACAGAAATCATAACGCATCCAAAGCATTGTTTTTTGCCAGACAGGCCATTGCAAAAGGTGAAGAAATTTCGGACAACCGTACTATTGCTGATGCATTCAAAAACCTGGGCGCAGTGTATTATTTATCAGGATATTACGATAGTGCTATTGTTTATTTTGAAAAATCTATGAACGGCTACAGCCTCGTTGGCGATAGCATCGGAATAGCTGGTAACCTGAATAATATTGGTGTAATTTATCTCGAAAGAAGCAGTTACGATACCGCAGCACTGTTTTTTAGTCAGTCGTTAGCCATAAAAACCAGTTTGAATGATTCGCTGGGTTGTGCCCGTACTTTACTCAATCTTGGAATTATTTTTCAGGAAAAAGGTGATTACCAACAATCTCATGCATATCTGATTAATGCAAGGGAAATCAATTTGAAAATCAAAAATGATGAAGGTTTGATGGATTGCCTGATAAACCTGGGTTATGTTTATCTGCTGGTAAGCGATTTCGAAAAAGCACTACAATCATACAATTTAGCGCTTGACCTGGCTAACAAACTGAACGATAGGTATTCAGGCGCTTTGTGTCTGAATAACATAGGTGACGTTTTTTTTCGAATGGGCGAATTTTTAAAAGCTGAAAAATACATCACCGACGCATTTTTAAAAAGAGAAGAAATTGGTGATAAATCGGGAATGATAACTTCGCTGATAAACATGGCAAAGATTTTTGAGAAATCAGCCAACTATGCACGCGCCAACGAACTTTACATTCAGGCATTGAAAATAGCCGGCGAACTCGGCGAAAGCCGAAAAGAAGCCGATATTTTGGCTGGTATGAGTTTTAACCTGAGGAAGCAACGAAATTTTGAACACGCTCTTCAGTTTACAGGACAAAGTTTGGAAATAGCTGAAAGAATTGGTTCCAAATCGCAGATTCTGATGAATTACAAGGACTTTGTGTTTTTATATTCAGCGATTAATGCGCAGGATAGTGCCGAAAAATACCTCGAAAAGTATCATGAGTTGAAAAATGTTCTTGATGTTTCACTCAGCGATGACAATGCCGAAAGTGGTTCGGGAATGGATTTGGCCCGCTCAGCCTCAAAGTCTGGCGGTTTTGCCCTCAAAACTCAGGCCTGGAAGGGCTTTCAGCACAATGAAACCCTTTTGGTGGTCATGACAACCTCAATCGTAATCATTTCGGGGCTGTTGGTTTTCATTTTTTTACTTTTGGCATTTTTATCCATTAATAACAGACGAAATAGATATTTTTAGCCCGTTTTTTTGAGGTAATGCAAGATGCTGATTACTTTCAGAGACCAAAAAGGTACATTTTCAAAGCTCTAATAAAATGGGCCTGAAATGTTTACAAATTTGACAAATCATGTTTCCTGACAGCCAGCAGCATTAAGCAACCCTGAGGCAAAATGGTTTTTACATTCACACAATAATTACTCATATTCAAAACTAACCTGAATGACTAAACCGGCGAGCGTATTTAAAAAATACCCAAAGACTTTTTGGGTTGCCAACACAATGGAACTTTTTGAAAGATGGGCATGGTATGGCATGTTTATGTTGCTGGCCTTGTATTTAACCGGGTCGAAAGATACCGGAGCACTTGGCTTTACGCAGGAACAAAAAGGCTACATGATGGGTCCTGTGGTGGCGATTCTTTACTTTTTACCTTTAATTACCGGCGCCATTGCTGACAGGTATGGCTACCGCAATGTACTGATTGTAGCCTATTCAATTTTGGCCATCGGTTATTTTTTAATGGGAATTTTTAAATCCTACATGGCGCTGTATGTTGTTTTTCTGATAGTTGCAGTTGGTGCGGCACTGTTCAAACCCATTATTCAGGCAACAGTTGCCAAAACCACCGATAACGAAACATCATCCATCGGTTTCGGAATTTTTTACATGATGGTAAACATCGGTGCATTTATCGGCCCTTTTATAGCAAGTAAACTGAGGGTTCACAACTGGCAATACCTTTTTTACATGTCCTCTGTTGTAATAATCGTTAACCTGATAATTGTCCTTTTCATATTTAAAGAACCCCCAAGACAAAAAAGTAATGAACCACTCAAAAAATCAATTATCACCATTTTAAGAAATGTTGTAACCGCACTAAGCGATTTTAAATTATTGCTTTTTCTGTTGATTATCATTGGTTTTTGGTCGATGTACAACCAGTTGTTTTACACCCTCCCTGTTTTTATTGACCAATGGATGGATACATCTGTGATTTATAATTGGTTACATTCATTTTCGCCCAATCTTGCTTCAGCTGTTGGAACTGAGCAGGGCACCATTGCCCCCGAAATGCTCTCGAACATCGATGCTTTTTACATTGTAATATTTCAGGTAATGGTTTCAGCATTTGTTATGAAGTTCAAACCGCTGAATGCCATGATGTCCGGAATTCTGGTAAACGCTTTGGGGCTTTCGCTTACTTTTTACACCAACAATCCATTCTTTTTATTTCTTTCCATCCTGATTTTCGGGCTTGGCGAAATGGCCAGTTCACCCAAAACCAGTGAGTACATCGGAAAAATTGCACCAAAAGAAAAGGTAGCCCTCTACATGGGCGCTTCATTTCTTCCCTATGCCGGTGGTAATTTCTTTGCCGGAATCCTTTCAGGAGATGTTTACGGAAGAATGTCGGACAAAATTTTCCTTTTACAAAAGGAGGTTGCCGCCAGAGGCTTTGATATTCCTGCCATTTCTGAACAGTTTACACAAAATGACTACATAAAAACTGCCAGTCAGATGATGGGAATGACCGAGGGTGAATTGACCACATACCTCTGGAATACATATCATCCGGGCAACATCTGGATGGTATTCGCCGCCATTGGTGTGGGCACTGTGATTCTGCTCTGGCTCTACGACCGGTTTATCCTATCAAAGCCAGCTATTAGATAGTATTCATAAATTAGAAATGAAGCAGCTTTTCAGTTCAATTTTCAGGCAGTTTTTATTCTGGATTTTCTTTTTTGCTATTGCCAGAATGGTTTTCATTGCATTTTGCTTCAACGAAATAGCAATTTCGGGGGCATCAGCAACCGAAATCCTAAAAACCTTTGTCCATGCGCTGAAACTTGACGCAGCCACAACCGGTTATTTTCTGGTTGTGCCATTTTTGCTACTTTGTTTTCAGGCGTTTTTCAACAGGAATTTTGTTCATACCATCAATCAGGTTTATACAGGATTGATGATTTTTCTTTATGCATCCATCACGGCTGGCGAAATTGGCCTTTACGGCGAATGGAAATCAAAGCTTACCATAAAAGCGCTCAAATACCTGCAACATCCGGCTGAAGTTTACAATTCGGCAGATTCAGCAATGTTTTTTACCTTGATTATTCTTGTTATCGCATTGGTTGTGTTGATGTTGTGGCTTTACCGGAAATTTTTTTATTACAGGTGGTCGCAGAAGCGGGTTCACTGGTTATCATTTTTCGTTTTTGTTTTGCTAACGCCTCCGGTTTTATTGGTAATTGTACGCGGTGGCTTTCAGCCAATCCCAATAAACCAAAGTCAGGTGTATTTTTCAGATAAAATTATCTTAAACCACATTGCCACCAACAATGCCTTTAATTTGTATATCAGCATTTTCGAGAATCTGAAAAACCTTGATAAGAACCCTTATACTATTTTTTCGGATGAGGATGCCCGAAGAACAGTAGAAAACATTTACAGTATTGAAAAAGATACAACCATTAAGATTTTGATGGCTGAACGTCCCAATGTGGTTTTGCTTTTGCTCGAAAGCTGGTCAGCTGATTTAATCGAATCTTTAGGTGGCGAGCCTGGCATTACCCCGGAGTTCAGAAAACTGGAAAAAGAAGGAATTTTGTTCGATAATATGCTTTCAAGCGGAGCCAGATCAGAGCAGGGAATGGCAGCAGTTTTTTCAGGATTTCCTGCCCATCCCGTTACCTCTATCACCGTTCAGCCCGACAAATTCCTTTCCCTGCCAAGTTTGGTTCACGAATTAAACAAACAAGGTTACCACAGTTCATTTTATTTTGGCGGTCAGCTTATTTATGGAAATATCAAAAGCTACATCTACTACAATGGTTTTCACAGAATTCTTGAGGGTAAAGATTTTGATGACAGTGTCTTACGTGGAAAACTTGGTGTGCACGACGAGTTTACGCTTACAAGGCTGCTCGATGACCTGAACAACGAAAAGCAGCCGTTTTTTAGCGTTTTATTCACGTTAAGCTCACATTCGCCTTACGACCAACCCATGGAAAATGTTTTTGATTGGGGGCAAAACGAAAACGGGTACATCAATTCAGCTTTTTACACAGACAAATGCCTGGGCGATTTTTTTGAAAAAGCAAGAAAAGCACCCTGGTTCGACAGCACCTTGTTTATCCTTGTTGCCGACCACAGTCATAATTCGTACCGCAACCATCCTTTTCATAGTGCTGAATACCACCGGATTCCTATGTTGTTTTATGGAAGTGTGATCAAAAATGAATTCAGAGGAACCCGGTTTTCTCCACCTGGTTCGCAGGTTGATATTTCAGCCACATTATTAAAACAATTAGATCTTCCTACGCAACAATTCCATTGGAGTCGCAATTTACTAAATCCATACTCGCCTGATTTTAAATATTTTGGCTTCGACAATGGTTTAATCTGGATTGAAACCAAGGGCGGCTTCAGTTTTGATCTCGATCAACAGTTTTTCTACTGGAACACCACAACCGAGCCTGCCGGCGAACAAATAATAAGCAACGGAAAATCATACCTACAGGTTCTTTACCAGGAATACCTGGATTATTAAAAAAAGCTTTGGTTACTTTTTTTTCACTATCAAAATTTTTCAGATTCCAGTTTGAAGATTTTTTTAATGTGAGAAGCATTTTTTTTAAAATGAAACCTTTGCGCTTCAATGGCCTGACATCAAAATCCAGATCGAAGCGGCAGAAAAATTCAATTTGGTTTTCATCAGGCTATGTTTTCTTTCTATTTCTCATGATTACTGCCGAAAAACGTGTATTAAAATTAAACACGTTGCCAAATTGTTTTGATTTTTCCTGAGGCATCCTCGAAATAGAAATGTGAAAAAAGCTTCAGTTTTTCTTGCATATTGAAAATCAAACTTTGTAACAAACTGAATATCTGTTTGATAGTTTCATAAAATTCTGTATTTTTCATCGACACGAACAGTGTTGCATTTTTAAACAGTGTTTAATGATTAAACACAAACGCTTAAAGACCATGTCATCAACACATTAGAGGATTTTAATAATTCGGATGTTGAATTACTCTACATTCCCACAATTTTTCCATTCTTTAAAAAATGCTTTATCTAACTGATAAACATTAGATTACGCAAATAATTTTCTTTGGCATTTTAGTTGAAATCAGTAAAATGTCATGTTCAGAAAACAGTAAACAAAAAATTATAAACATTTAAAATTACAAAGTCATGAAAAAAATTGCATGTTTTATCGTCGGATTATCAATTATGCTCCTGAGCAAACCAGGTTTCGGATTTGGAGAAAATGATAATCAAAATTCAGATCAGCCGGTGGGAAAATCAGAACAAACTGTAACGGTGACGTGTTCAGATGAGTTAAAAAGTATCGTGACTGTTTGGGCAGCAAATTTTGAGAAACAAAATCCAGCAGTAAATGTTTCAATTTCAGGTTTTGATGGAAAGCAGTTTACATCATCAGGTGTTGTTTCATTAGTGAATGAAAAAGATGCAGAAAAAGTATCGAATGAAACTGGATGGAAAATTTTGGTTGCCAAAGATGTGATTGTTGCTGTTTTTAACAAAAACAATCCTTTGAATGAAGAAATTTTGAGGCAGGGAATAACATCAGCCGAATTTGCCCTGATTTTGCAATCAGAACAAAATCAAAACTGGGCGAATCTTATCAACGAAAAGAACAATATTCCGTTTAACTACTACATAACTGATAATGATTTTGTTAAGAACGGTGTTGTTGACTTTGCCAATACCCGGACCAATTTTGAGAATGCAAATATTGTAACCGCAGCGGAATTAGTTTCCTCGGTAGAAAAAGATATAAATGCTATTGGAATTTGCCGGCTGATTGATGTTGTAGATGCTGATAAAGGAAATATTGTTGGCAGCTTATCTATTCTTCCCATCGATAAAAACAAAAATGACCGGATTGACAGCTTTGAAAACATTTATGAAAGTGTGTCGTCTGTTTCACGTGGAGTATGGACTGGAAAATATCCATCAATGCTGTGTGGCAGCATTTACGCTGTGTCAGCAACAAAACCGGTTGGTCATGAAATTGATTTTTTGCACTGGCTTAATACCAGCGGTCAACAATTGATGGCAGAAATTGGTTTGTGCGCCATATCGAGCATTGAAAAAGAAAACAATTTGTTAGCGCTTACCATAACTGAAACGGCTACAATGCCTGAAAAGAAAACCTCGAATGCAAGTGTCTGGGTAATCATTTTCGCTTTGGTTGCAATTGCTGGGTTTATCACGACAGCAGTTGTAAGGTCAATCAGGAAAGCTGCCGGTGCTGCTGATTTTGATGTTCCTGAAATAAAGGCCATGTTGAATGAAAACTCAGTAGAGGCGCCCAAAGGTATTTATTACGACAGAACCCACACCTGGGCTTTCATGGAAAAAGACGGTAATGTGAGGGTGGGGATAGACGATTTTTTGCAGCACATCACAGGTGCCTTAACCAGGGTGAAAATGAAAGCTGTAGGCGAAAAAATTCGCAGGGGAGAAAAAATATTAACCCTTAATCAGAACGGCAAACAGTTAGAGATTTATTCACCGGTAACCGGAGTTATTAAAGATTATAACAAATCCTTGTTAACCGACACTGCCAGAATAAATACTGCTCCATATACAGAGGGTTGGGTTTATTCGGTAGAGCCGATGAACTGGCTTAGGGAAATACAACTGATGTTCATGTCGGACAAATACAAGGAATGGTTGAGAAACGAATTTGCAAGGTTGAGGGATTTTTTTGCAATTACTGTTAGATCGAATGATGCAGCGTATGCACACATTGTGCTTCAGGATGGCGGCGAACTGACAGATAAGGTGTTGGAAGACCTTGGCCCCGAAGTTTGGGAACAGTTTCAGGAAAAGTTTATTAACAGTTCAAAATAAACAGTTTAAAAAAAATCAGAAATACAAAAAACCTAATTTATGGGACTCGACAGAAGAAATTTTTTGAAGACAATGGGGGTAGCAGGCTTCACTTTCCTTGCGGGGCGAAGCCTTGCTTCCGACCTTCCGGATGAAGCGGATGTTGAATTCAAGGCCTTGCTTTACGATTCGACTAAATGTATTGGATGTCGCGCATGCGAGAGTGCCTGCGCTGAAGCAAACGGATTGCCTGAACCACAGGATGAAATGACGGCTGGAGTAGAGCGCAAAACCACTGAAACACAACGTTGTGTGATCAATGCTTATGCCTATGGCGATACTGAAATTTATTCAAGGCATCAATGTATGCATTGCAACGAACCTGCCTGTGTAGCAGCATGTCTTACCCAGGCCATGTACAAAACCAAAGAAGGACCTGTTATCTGGCGTGCTGATAAATGCATGGGATGCCGGTATTGCATGGTTTCGTGCCCGTTTGATGTTCCTAAATTCGAGTACCACAGCCCAAATCCCATCATTCAGAAGTGTGATATGTGCTACAACCGTCAAAAAGAAGGCAAAATTCCAGCTTGCGCTGAGAATTGTCCGGCGGAAGCCTTAATTTTTGGTACCCGCAGAGAATTATTAGCTGAAGCCAGAAGAAGAATTGCCGAAAATCCCGACCTGTACCAACCAATAATTTATGGTGAAAATATCGCCGGCGGAACAAGTTCATTGTCGGTAGCTTCTGTTCCTTTTGAGGAACTTGGCTTTGAAACCAACATTCAGAAAACCTCTTATCCCGCTTTGTCAAAGGGATTTCTCTACAGCGTTCCATCAGTTTTTGTGCTCGTACCGCCATTGCTGTTAGGAATTTACGAAGCAAATAAAGATAAAAATTTGGAGGAGGAAGCACATGACTAACAATATAATAACCGTTGCCAGCGACAACGATGGAAAATCTATCTGGAAATTTTTTGTTGGTGAACTGAAGCCACGGGGTAAATGGCTTACACCCTTTAATATTATCTCGATTCCAATCATGATTTTAGGGTTGGTGCTTATTGTAATCCGGTTTTGGAAAGGCATTGGGTCAATCACAAATCTTACTCAGGAGGTTCCCTGGGGTTTATGGATCGGGTTTGATGTGGTAACGGGTGTTGCCTTTGCCGGTGGCGCTTATGTTTTAACCTTCATTGTTTATATTTTAAACGTTAAAAAATACCATTCCATAGTGCGGGTAACCGTTTTGAATGGTTTTTTGGCTTATGTTTTTTATGCAGGAGCTTTGCTTCTCGACTTAGGGCGTCCATGGAATGTTATCAACCCCATTATCGGGAATAATTTTGGAACCAGCTCGGTGCTGTTTCTGGTTGCCTGGCATTTTATGCTATACATGCTTGCTGAGTTAATTGAGTTTTCGCCAGCCATTGCTGAATGGCTTGGCGCCAGGCGGGTCAGAAAAATACTTTCGTCGATGACGATTGCGGCTGTTATCTTCGGCATAACGCTTTCCATTTTACACCAGTCGGGATTGGGTGCACTGTACCTTATGGCAAAGGAAAAAATTCATCCGCTTTGGTATTCTGAATTTATCCCGGTTCTGTTTGTTGTTTCAAGTGTTTTTGCTGGCCTTTCGATGGTAATTTTCGAAGGCGCCATTAGCCACAGGGTGTTTTTTAATCAGATATCAGAGGAAAACCATAAAAAGCAACACAGCATTCTGATGGGCTTGTCAAAAATATGCGCCGTTGCCATGTTTGCTTACTTTTTCCTTAAAACGCTTGTTTTTATTCATGATAAACACTGGAATTTGCTCATGACCCCAATGGGGTATTGGTTTTTGGTCGAAATTATTGGTTTTGTGCTAATTCCGATGTTCATGTTTTATTATAATTCACGCAGGGGGAATATTCTCTACATACGTATTGCAGCCATTCTGACTATGTTAGGCATTATCATCAACCGTTTAAATGTCACTGTCATAGGTTTCAAATGGGATGCGCCAAACCATTATTATCCTTCATGGATGGAGATAGTTGTAACCCTTGCCGTGATTTTCACCGAAATATGGATTTTCCGCTGGATAGTTACACGGATGCCGGTTTTGAGAGATTCGCCCAAATGGGTTCACGATGAAAAATAATTGCTGAATATTCTTATAAATAATTAATTGTTAAATAAAAATTAACGCTATGGATGGGTTTACGTACCATAACATATTCGAAACGAAAGGTGTCGAATATCTGGTAATCATTGCATTTTTTGCAATTCTAATTCCTTTCTGGCTTATTCTCAACAGGCAGGCAAAACTTACCAAAAAGATTCATGATGCGTTGAATATTATTACTGCCAGCGCGCTCCGAATGCCCCTGGGATTGTTTTACAGCCGTCAACACACCTGGACATTTCTCGAAAAATCAGGTATTGCAAAAGTTGGTATCGACGATTTGCTTTTGCACCTTACCGGTGAGGTAAAATTACTTAATCTGAAGAATGCCGGCGATCTTATCGACAAAGGTGAACCGTTTGCCGAAATCGAACATCAGGGAAAACGCCTGAAACTTCACTCACCAGTTGCAGGCGAAATAGTTGTAATTAATGCTGCATTACACAAAAATGCATCCCGGATGAATGATGACCCTTACGGGAAAGGTTGGATTTTAAAAGTGAAACCAACAAATTGGATTGCCGACACCAGCAGTCATTACCTGGCTGAAGAAGCCACCAGGTGGTCGGAAAATGAACTCGCAAGAGTTAAGGACTTCCTGGCGGCAACTATGGTAAAATTTTCGCCAGAACCCACGGCTACCATACTTCAGGACGGTGGGGAGCTTCGCAATCACACACTTTCAGAACTTCCAAAAGAAGTTTGGGAAGACTTCGGTGAACATTTCCTCAAACCCTGATCAGGACAGTAGAAAATGTATTCATCATTAAATTTTCAGCAATCAAATTGAAATACTGATTAATGAATCAGCTATTTGGTTCTGAAAATATTTAAAATTCGTTTTAACAGGTGGTGTGCATGTCACACCACTTCTTGTTTGAGCATCCGGTATTTTTTAAAAGCATCTTTGAAAAGAAAAATGAACCCGACAACCATTGCAAATACAAAATTTACTAATTTTAGCCATTAAAAAAAATGAATTCTCCAACATAATGAACTGGTTTAAAACATTATCTGCCAAAAATAACCTGCTTGATCAAAAGCTAAGCAGGTTTACCAAATTCAGGTCGTCGATACACGGAATGGTTGTGATTGTTTTGTTATTTTCCCTTTTAACACTTTTTGTAGCTTACGTAATCATTTGCAGATCGGTAAATGGTGAATACATGAAATCGGTCATTCGCGAAAATGGAAATAATATTGGGTACCTGGTCGAGGGTGCGTTATACCAGTCGATGCTCGAAAACGACCAGAAAGCGCTGCAGTACACGCTGGACATTATCAATTCAATGACTGGAATTGACGATGTAAACATGTATGATGCGGAAAACAACCTTGCCTATTCTTCTATCAAAGATGACACACTCAATCATAGCAATCCCGATTGTAAAAGCTGTCATGCGGATATTGCTGCCATGTTTTCGGTCATCGAAAAGTCGTACAGAATTATTGACCTTGACAGTGATTGTAGTATGAGTCACAATAAAAGTGACACCAGGTACCTGCTAATCAAGTCGCCGATTCTCAACAGCCCGTCATGCTATGTAAGTTCATGTCATGCTCACAGCGAAACCGACAAAGTGTTAGGCTCACTTATTATTAAAATGCCATTGACCGGCCTTGATGAGGCCTTGAAAAAATCCCGAACCAATTTTCTCATCTTTACCTCAGTGCTGACTATAATTCTCATGATTTTTATGGTTTTGATAACCAATAAAAAAATTGCAATGCCACTAAATGAAATAATTAATGCCAGTATTGCTGTGTCGAGGGGTGATAAAAATACCAGGCTCGAGATAAAACCAAACCAACTTCTGGATATGAAAATGGTTTCGCTGGCATTTAACGATATGCTCGATAATCTGCAAAAAGCCAACACTGAACTTCAAAACTGGTCGCAGCAATTGGAATATAAGGTGCAAAAAAAATCAGAAGAGTTGGGTCAGGCACAAAATGAACTGATTAACATCGAGCGGATAGCCTCACTGGGAAAACTTTCGCTGTCGGTGGCGCACGAAATTAACAATCCCTTGTCAGGTATTTTGGTTTATACAAAACTTATTTACAAGCAGTTGAACAATCAAAATATCGCTGTCGATAAAAAAGATGCCATGCTGAAACATCTGAAGTTTATCGAAAGCGAAACCAAACGTTGTGGCGACATCGTAAAAAGCCTCCTCGATTTTTCGCGAAAGGAACAGGAAGGGTTTGAGCCAAAACACCTTAACGAAATTTTAATTGAAACCTACGATTTGATGGCGCACCCCATGAAAATAGCCAATATTAATTTCTTATCCGATTTTAGTGCCCATAGCGACCTGATTTTGTGCAGCCCCAACCAGATTAAACAAGCCTGTGTGGCAATGCTGATAAATGCTTCCGAAGCAGTTTCTGAAAATGGTGAAGTACTGATTAAGACAACGAATCCTGACCAAGAGCACGTTAAAATCGAAATCGCTGACAACGGAATTGGCATTGCTGAGGAAGACATTTCACATATCTTCCAGCCATTCTTCTCAACCAAAGAAAATGCAAGTGGAATCGGACTTGGTTTGGCCATCGTTCACGGAATTGTCCAGAGTCATAAAGGAAAAATTGATGTTAAATCATTGCGGGGTAAGGAAACCACGTTTTCGGTAACCTTTCCTTTGGTTAAAAAATAGTGAAATAAGCTATGTCGAAAAAAATTTCCATTTTAATTGTTGACGACGAGGAATCAGTAAGAGATTCGTTGTACAACTGGTTTATCGAAGACGGATACCAGGTTGAATGTGCCGAAGATGCAACCAGGGCGCTCACGCTGCTCGAGTCGGAAAACTACGACATTGTGTTGGCCGACATTAAAATGCCAGGAATGGATGGTTTGGAAATGTTGAAACGGATAAAGGCCATCCGTAAGGACTCGATTGTTATTATGATGACGGCATTTGCTACCGTAGATACAGCAGTACAGGCATTGAAAGACGGGGCATTTGATTATGTGACCAAGCCCTTCGACCCTGACGACCTCTCGCACCTTATCCGCAACGCATCCAGGCAAATAATCCTTGTTGAAGAAAATGAGGTACTCCGTGAGAAAGTTTCCACACTGGAAAATGTAGAAGAACTTATCGGCAAAAGCGAGGCAATGAACAAGGTGCTCAAAGAGATCGAAAGTGTTGCCCAATCCAATGCATCGGTAATCATAACAGGCGAGAGCGGAACCGGTAAAGAATTGGTTGCGAGGGCTATACATGCCAACTCGTCGCGCAGGTTCTTTCCCCTTGTAAGCGTTCATTGCGGCGCCTTAACCGAAAGTTTGCTCGAAAGCGAGCTGTTCGGTCACGAAAAAGGCGCTTTTACAGGCGCTGTTTACAACCGGAAAGGCCGTTTTGAAATGGCCAACAATGGCACCATTTTTTTAGATGAAATATCAACCATTTCCCAAAAAATGCAAGTTGAGCTGTTGCGTGTGCTGGAATCGAAGAAATTTACACGCGTTGGTGGTAACAAAGAAATATCTTCTGACTTCAGGGTAATTTGCGCCACTAACCGCGACCTGAAAACGATGGTAGAAAAGGGATTGTTTCGCGAAGACCTGTTTTACAGGCTTAATGTCGTGAATATCAATATACCTCCGTTAAGAGACCGAACGGATGACATTCCGCTGCTTGTCGATTATTTTATTAAAAAATACTGCACCGCCATGAACCGCGAGGTTTTAAGCATCGATGCTGCCGCCCTGAAACAATTGGCCGACTTTTCGTATCCCGGGAATATCCGCGAACTCGAAAACATTATCGAGCGGGCCATTGTGGTTGGAAACGGCAGAAAAATTACTGTCAAAGACCTGCCGGTTGGTAAGGAAACCATCAGTTCGTCGGTCGAAAGCCTCGATGAACTCGAAAAACAGCACATCAGCAACATTCTCGTCAAATATAACTGGAATATTTCAGCCACTGCCAAAGCACTGAGGGTTGACCGGGTTACTTTGTATAATAAAATTAAAAAGTACGACCTAAAACCCTCAAAAAGTTGACAAACCTGGCAATAAACAGCTTTTAATGATGAAACCCGGAATCCGTCATTCAATCCATTTTGCATTACTTTTTCACACATGAAAAGCGAAAAAGTAATACTGATTTCGTTTGGGTATTTCGGGGAAATGCTCCTCGAAAACATGGTGGAAGATGTCAGTCATGAGTTTTTCCTGCCCGTTTTGATAAAAGAAGGGCACCTTGATTTGAGCGACTTCTACAATCCAGCGCGGAACCAATACGATGCCAACAAACTATTGAAAGAAATTGATACCAACTTTAGTTGCGACAAAAGCAAAACACTTGGTATTTTCAATGTTGATCTGTTTATCCCCATTCTTACCTATATTTTCGGCCAGGCATTCCTTAACGGGCGCACCGGCATAGCCTCTATGTACAGGCTAAGCAACGAACGCTATGGCATGATAAAGGATGATGATCTGCTTGTTTCGCGTTTCAAAAAGGAAATTATTCACGAACTGGGACACTGTTTTGGATTGATTCATTGCCAGAACCCAACCTGCGTAATGCGTTCGAGCACCTACGTTGAAGACGTTGATCAGAAAAATCGCCACTTATGCAGTAGATGTAGGGCACAGCTGTTGAATACTTGAGTAGTCAATATTTTTATGTAAACAAATCTTTATTTTCATCGCATTGTGTACCTTGGTAAATTTTGGTAACTCGCCGTATTATTTTTTTTCATCACCGGAGGGCACGGAAAAAATAGGGTATTCCAAGCCTCTTTATGCACTACATGGTGAGTAAATTTATATTATCCAACGGATTATACCATTTTTAAGCCTTGTAACATTGAAGTTCATCAATAAACCAACTTTTATGTTCGCCAGTTTCATATAGGTCATTAGTTGGGCTTTGTGTATTTCAGCAATTGCATCAACCGACTTAATTTCTACAATAACCTTATTTTCGACTAACAAATCGATGCGGTAACCAGCATCTAATTTTATTTCTTTGTACACCAAAGGCAAGGTTAGCTGCTTTTTTACATCAAGCCCCAGTTTATTAAGTTCGTAAAACAGACATTCTTCATAGGCGCTTTCGAGTAAACCTGGACCCAAATGCTTATGCACTTCAATGGCGCATCCAATAATTTTCTCTGTAATTTTATTTATTTCCATGATTCTAATAATTTTTATCTTCTTGTTTATCAGTTTTTTCGTAAATTTATTTTCACCACCGAGGGCGCAGAAAGAAACAGAGTTGTTGGTTACAGTTATTGCAGTTATTGTTGATTCTTTTTTCTCTATGTTTCTCAGTGGTCTCTGTGGTTAATTTCTTTTACCACAGAGAGCGCAGAGGGGCACAGAGTTGTTAGTCACGGTTGGTTGCGATTTTAGTTGTTGATTCTTTTTTTCTCTGTGTTTCTCAGTGGTCTCTGTGGTTATTTTTTTTACCACAGAGAGCGCAGAGGGGCACAGAGTTGTTCGTCACGGTTGGTTGCGATTTTGGTTGTTGATTCTTTTTTTCTCTGTGTTTCTCTGTGGTCTCTGTGGTTAATTTTTTTCACCAAAGAGGGCGCAGAGGGGCACAGAGTTGTTCGTCAAAGTTGGTTGCGGTTTTAGTTGTTGATTCTTTTTTTCTCTGTGGTTCTCAGTGGTCTCTGTGGTTATTTTTTTTCACCACAGAGGGCGCAGAGGGGCACAGAGTTCTTCGACAAAGTTGGTTGCGATTTTAGTTGTTGATTCGTTTTTTCTCTGTGGTTCTCAGTGGTCTCTGTGGTTATTTTTTTTACCACAGAGAGCGCAGAGGGGCGCAGAGTTGTTCGTCAAAGTTGGTTGCGTTGATTCTTTTTTCTCTGTGTTTCTCAGTGGTCTCTGTGGTTAATTTTTTTCACCACAAAGGGCGCAGCGGGGCACAGAGTTGTTCGACAAAGTTGGTTGCGGTTTTGGTTGTAGATTCTTTTTTTTCTCTGTGTTTCTCAGTGGTCTCTGTGGTTAATTTTTTTTCAC
>CALFEP010000150.1 GCA_937950125.1 uncultured Bacteroidota bacterium | reverse complement strand
AAAAAATAAATATTTTATAATTTTCATTGTCTTAAAATTTTAATTGTTTAAAACATCATGTTATTCACCCAGAATTGGTAATTGATCAACCTGATTCTGCGGATATGGCAGGAATATTTTGCTGGCATCGAAACCTGTTCTTCCGTCATAATTCAGATCAGAATATCTTTCGTAGCGCACCATATCGAAGAAACGGGTTCCCCATTCCATAGCCAGTTCGGCATATTTTTCATCCAGAATCTGGTCTAAAGTAACGCCTGAGAGTGATGATAAACCAGCCCTTGATCTCACAAGGTTAACAGCCTGATCGGCTGAACCGGCGCTGGCTGTTCCGCCCTGAACTACTGCTTCGGCATACATCAGCAATATTTCAGCATAACGGATGCAGATGAAGTTTTTGTTGGTTCCATAGTTGGTACGGCCAGGTGTGAGCTGGTTGCTTGGCAGATAGTGTTTCCCGCTGGCAAACATGGCGCGCGCGTAGTCGTTGAATATATCTCCCGAACGGGTTGTATTTGAAATCCATGAAGGCAGGGTAGCATAATTTGGGTCTGATTTAAGTTCGTTTATGCCACGGTCGGTGAAAATTACGCTGGTTTCCAGCCGGATTGTTTCACCCCTGTCGAGCATAAATTTGATATACTTGAGGCTTGGTTCAAAAAATCCCCAGCCATCACCTGATCCGGTAACTGCCGGTGTCCAGCCCTGTGGTCCATAAAACGCATACAGATGGTAGTAGTTGTCACCGGTGCCTTGTCCCAGGTCTGAATACTGCATTTCAAGGATGTTTTCTTTATTCAGTTTACCAACGGGTTCGCCGGCATCGTTTTTAATTTTGAAGAGGTTATAAAAATCTGCTTCCAGACCAAATTTGCCTGAGTTAATGATAGCTCCTGCAGCATCAGCAACCTTTGCATAGTCTTTCAGTTCGAGGTTTGCCAACGCTTTTATGGCGTAAGCAGTATATTTTGTAACCCCACCCGGAAGATCGGCACGGTCTTTCGGGTGCATTTCGGGCAGCATGGGTATAGCCTCGTCCATCCATGTTGAAATCGTTTGCATCACTTCATCTTTTGTGCTGAGTGGAGTAACAAATAAATCAGACGGGCTTGATGATGGAGGAATGAGAATGGAACCCCATACCCTGCTAACCTGAAAGAGCCACCATGCTTTCAATACTTTGGCTTCGGCAATGTATTGGTCGCCCAACGATTTGTTTGGCGCGTATTCTTTATACAATTCAATTTGTTCGATGGCCGAATTGGCAGTAAAAATATACTGGTAGTAATTTTGCCAAAGCGAATTGTACATCCAGTAATCTTTGTTGTAGTTGTAGTTGTCGGTTTCAGCATAATCCTGCTGGTCGCCCAAACCTCCGGCATTTACATCATCACCGCGCACCGAAATCAGCGGGATATTTTCCCAACCCACATCCACAGGGTTGAGTTTGGTATAAACGCCAATTAAAGGCAGAATCATGTCCTCACTTTTTGTGTAATCGGTTTCTTCGGTAAAAGTTCTGTTTTCTGCCGGCTCGTCAAGGTATTTTTCACATGATGAAAAACCAAACAACAGAGCCAGTGCAAAAGTGCTTATTGCTATGATTTTATTTAATTTCATAATTCAAACGTCTTTAAGATTAGAATTTAACATTGAGGCCAATCGTATAAATAGCAGCCACAGGGTAGGTTTGAGTGTCCCAGCCATTGGCAACTTCAGGTGTAAAACCATTGTATTTAAACACGGTCAGAGGACGTTCGGCGGTGAAATAAATTCTGGTTTCGGGGAATTGTCCGTTCAGCCAGGCTTTATTTTTTAGTGTATAGCCCAATTGAATATTCTGGATGCGGAAGAATGAACCATCTTCAACAAAATAGTCGCTCATTTTCTGGTTCCAGCCTTTGCGCAAACCTTTTGACGATGGATATTCGTTTGAGGTTCCTTCGCCATGCCACCGGTTGGTTGCAAGGTCGGCATCAAGGTTGCCGTCGGCAGTCCAGATTATTTCACCACGCTTGCGGTTCAGGATTTTATTTCCCGATTGTCCGTAAAGGTTGATTCCGAAATCGAAACCTTTGAAGTAAACATTAACATAACCACCGTAAGTAAAATTGGGGAAGTAAGAACCGAGGATAACACGGTCATCATCATCAATTTTGCCATCGTTATTCTGGTCAACATATTTAAAATCTCCGGGTTCGAGGCCATTTTCAACAGCAACCGGGTCGGCTTGTATTTCTGCTTCGTTTTGATATACTCCGGCAACTTCGCGGCCATAGAATGCCATTAATGGTTCGCCAACGTATGTACGCTGTCTGAACTCGGCTGTTCCACCATCAATATATTGCTGCCCGTAGAGGTCTCTTGCTTCATTTTTCAATGTGGTGAAGTTTGCGCCTACACTGTAGTAAAAGTCTTCGCTGATGCGGTTGGTCCAGTCTAAGGTTAATTCAATACCGGAGTTGCGGATTGTGCCAACCGGTTTCAGAACACTTCCGCCAATGGAAGGAATATTTACAGGAATTGCAGCATTTTTGGTGTCACGGTTATAAAAATCGAAATCAACTGAGAGTTTATTATCGAGCATTTTAGCAGTGAAACCTATGTTGGTTTCTTCGGTCAATTCCCATTTCAATTCTGAGTAGGTGCTCGAAACCACGGTGCCTGAATATACTATTCCACCCAATGTAGTATTGTAAACGTTGGTAGTAAAGGCGCCGTCGCTGGCCTGAATACGGTCGTTACCCAACTGCCCCCAGCTTGCGCGAAGTTTCAGGTACGGAAGATACTTATTTCCTTTAAGGAAGTTTTCCTGTGTTATTACCCAGCCAAGACCAACAGTGGGGAAGTAGCCCCATTTTTGCTGGTATTTGTTGCTTCCGTCAGCACGGTAGGTTGCATATACCAGGTATTTTTCGTCGAAGTTGTAGGCTACTCTTCCAAAGTATGACATTCCATACTGCCGCAAACCGTTGTCTGCAACTGCATCAGCCGGGATATTCAATGCCTGGTCGATATACCACGATTGCTCCATATCGGTAGGGAAGTTTTTACCCTGTGCTGTAAGAAACTGGTAACCTTCGTCCTTGAATGATGTACCAGCCATTACTGTTACATTATGTTTTTTAATCTCTTTGTTAAAAGTAAGAACGTTGTCCCAGATGTTGTTGTTGATGTTGGTAAAATACCGTGTCAGGGTTGCATCCGGATTCTGGAAGCTGTTTCCAATAAACCAGGGTAAATTTACAACCCGCTGGTCAATCGAACTGAAGTTGTAATTGTAGGAAGTTTTAAATGTAAGGGTTTTGGGTATAAGATTGAATTCCATATAGAAATTGGTCATCATCTTCTTAATTTTCATCCTGTCGAGGTTGAAATCCATGGTTGGGAATGGGTTTTGACCACTTCTGTATCCCATATCCTGAGCGTTGGCATAGTTGATGGGGTCAGCTGCCGTATTCATTTCGTCGTAAATTGGCAAAATCGGCACTGCAAAATAAGCCTGGTTCCATGCACCGGACTGATCGTTGAATTTGGTAGCATTGCTAACAATAATATTTCCACCAATGGTAAGCCAGTCAGTAGCTTTCATGTCGATTTTGGAGCGGAGATTTAGCCTTTCATAATAATTCTTCATGTCCATAATACCATCCTGGTAAAAGTAGTTGGCTCCCAGCGAGTATCTGGCTTTGCTGGTACCTCCCGCAAAGTCGAGGCTGTGATTGTGAATGGCTGCCGGTCGAAGAATTTCGCCATACCAGTCGGTATTTACATCAGGAATGTTAGGATCTATCCGGCTGCGGCCATAACGCTGCATGGCATTCAGGATAAATTCCTGGTCGGCTGCCGAACCCGATTCCATCGCCATGGTTGTAAACTGCTGTGCGTTGGCCATTTTTAGCACGTTCTGTGCTATTTGTGTACCAACATAACCGTTGTAGGTAATTTCGGTTTTCTGGTCATAAGAGCCTGATTTGGTTTCGATAAGCACGACACCGTTAGCGGCACGTACCCCATAAATGGCTGCTGCTGAGGCATCTTTCATAACCGACATCGACGCAATGTCAGTAGGGTTGAGGAAGTCGATATTATCGAAAAACATCCCGTCAACAACATACAACGGGGCTTCGTTTTCCCTTCCGGGGAATGACCCAATACCACGGATTCTTACAGTGGGCGATTCACCAGGGCCGCCTTTGGTTACAAGCTGTAAACCAGCTACTTTACCCTGAAGTGCCTGCAATGGCTGCGAAGCCGGGGTTTTGATGATGTCGTCAGACCTTACAGTGGTGATGCTGGAGGTGAGGTCTTTCACCTTTGTGCTGCCGTAGCCAACCACCACCACTTCCTGCAGTGATGTTTTGGCAGCAACCAACTGAATGTTGAGCGCATTTTCAACACCAATAGCCACCTCTAAGGTTTCATACCCGATGTAACTAACCACGAGGGTTCGTTCTTCGGCGTTTAATGATAGGCTGAATTTTCCATCCACATCGGTCGAAACCCCTTTGGATGTGCCTTTTACAAGTACCGTTGCTCCAGGCAACGATTCGTTTGTCGCACGGTCAGAAACTGTTCCGGTGATGCTCCTGCTTTGTCCGAAAGCCGAATTAACTGCTACAACCAGCAATAGCAACACCAGGCTCCTTAACCAGCTCTTCGCATGTTTTAATTGTTGATAGTGTTTCATAACATCTTAATTGTTACTTTTTAATTAGTAAATAATGTTTCATTTTGGCATATGCATCACTGCAATTCATGTCTATTTGCTTCTCTGACAATCATTCTTAATGCTAAAAAAATCATTTTAAATTTCCGTTTGATTGAATGAAAACCAAATATTTCAATGAAAAATAGTAAATGCATACAACCTAATTTTGGGCAAAAGTATTGAATAAATTCATTATGTCAAAAACCGGTTTTTCCTTTTAAAAATGAGCGATGGTTAAAAAAATCGTTTAGTAGAAAATGTGCCAAATCTGAACTGAACCTGCCATTGAAGCATAAAAATATGAATAAACCAAATGAAAGAATATCAATAAATTATAATCTCACAAACCTTGTCCATTGGTGGCCTTTCTGTGCAAGGGGCAACGGCAGTAAGAAAGGTTTCGGTTTTATCTCAGCAGGCTTAAAACAGTTTTTGTGGCAAGATGTTCCTTTTGTTGAGTGCGCTTATTCATAAATGATTTCAAATGGAAAGCAGATATCGTACAATCGTAATACATGCCTTTCCGGCAGGCTGGTATTTTTTCGTGCCAGTCCCGTGGCAAGGGTTAAAATCGCATGCAGGATTTCTGATGATTTCATTCTGTGGTAATTACTGAAATTCTTTTCTTTCCGTCCATTTTTACCATCAGTGGCTTTTCGAAACGCACATGCCTGTAAAAGCCGGTTTGGTTGATGGTTGGGAGAGTGTCGAGCATTTCATACTTGATGTAACTGGTCGAAAATTCAGGCTGAACACTGAAATAACCGACATTCATGGAGGTGACATTATGGAAGAAATGTGAGCCTGAGGAAGCATCAAGCGGAAATCCTTCAAGGCTTGTTTCCACAATAACTTTGGCATTCGATATTTGAGGCCAGTTCACGGGAATCCCGATCCATTGATCTCTTGTTCCCCAGCGTCCGGGACCAATCAGCACATATTTCCGGTCTTCTTTCACCATCATCGCATTAAGCATTTCAATTTCCTTGGCCATTTCGGGTGTTTTCGATTTATCGAACGAATCTGTATTCACATAAATTACATCGTGCAGGTCATCAATCAGGCCGTTACCCATTCCTTTGTCCGAAAACAGTATTACCTTGCTGTGATCGATTTTGCCGGGATCAATTTCGTAATCTTCGGCATTTCCAAGCAGAGGCTTGATCTGAAGCAGGTAAAATGAAGCCTTGTAGTTTTCATCCTTGTTAAGGTCAACCGCAAATTCGATTTCAACCGGCGAGCCCAGGGCTTCCTTAACTACATCAAGCACGGTTTCGATGGTTCTGGCCAATGGGATGTAGTTATATTTTAAAACATTGGCAAAATTGATAATCCTTGGCCCCGCATGATTTATCCCGGGCGTGATCAGGTTGTTTTCATGATTGTAAACCGATGCGCAGTGTTTGATGGTTCCGTGGCGTTCGGCATCATCCAGATCGAGGCGGATTAGCCCGGCAGTATCGCCCTCAAGCAAATCAACATCCTTCTTTTTCAGGTCAACAGCAAAAAAGTTCAACTGCGAATTTTTATACTGATCTTTTGGCGTATTTATCTCAATCTGTGGGTATTTTGGCGAAAACCTGAAAGCCTTTTCACCTTCAACCACATATTTTCCCAATCCCAGTGCCATTACAGCAAAACCTTCCTCAGGTTTCATGTGGCCAAATGGGTAATAATTGTAAGACTGTGCAACTCCGCTGATGTGAGGGTAAAAAACATTTTCGTACTGGTTTCCAACTACCTCCTGAATAACAACAGCCATTTTTTCTTCCTCAATTTTATAATTTACTGCACTGATGTAATCGCGGGCTACTTTTGAATAAACTGAGGCATACACCAGCTTAATGGCATCCATGGTCTGTTTCAGCCTTTCGTTGATGTCGGGATGGCAATTGGGAACAATATAAGTCTCGAAAATCCCTGCAAAGGGCTGCATGAGCGAATCCTCGAAAAGCCCCGATGACCTTATTGCCAAAGGTTTTTGAATCATTTCCAGGATAATCTTCAGTTTTTTAATGAGGGTATCTGTCAGGTTGCCCTGAATGAATATTCGTTTAATTTTGTCCTCATCAGTCTCGTTATAAATTTTTTCGTACAGGCTGTTGCGTTCCATAAAATATTCAAATTCTTCGGTGCCAATAACCGAAGTTTTTGGCGCCCTGATGTTGATGTTGGGAACATCCTGCGAAAAGTCGTAATTGTATATCAGCGTGTTGATAAAAGCCAGCCCCCGACCTTTTCCGCCAAAGGAGCCTGGTGTCAGATAAACAACATTGCTCTCGTCAGTAACTGCTGATTTGTCGAAAGGAATGATTTTCCCTTTATCCTGCTCATTTCTGAACTTTTGAATGACATTTATAAGGTATTCGCGAATGCTGGCCGGGCTTTTAAAATCACTCACTTTGTGAGGGTTGATAATTTTGGCTACCTGTATTTCGCCACGTGCCATGAGCCAGAGCGAAAAATGATCGCGCCGGGCATGATAAAGCAACGATTCGTCGGGGATGGTTCTGAGGTGCCTCTCAAACTCCCTCAGCGATTTGGCCACGGCTATTTGAGCTCCTTTCTGATCGCGGTATATAAAATTACCAAATCCAAGATAATGTGTAATGAAGCTTTTGACTTCCTGCTCCAGGCTTTCCGAGTTTTTATGTACAAAAGTTGCTCTGAGCTGGTAGGCAAGTTCGGCGTTGGTTTCTTCCGACGATTGAATCACCACGGGCAAATCCTTGATTTGTGCCTTAACCAGGTTGGCCAGCCTGAACCCTGCATTGGTATCCATCGATCCTTCGCGGCTGAATTTTACATCGGTAATCAGGCAAAGCAAATAGTCCTTGTAATTGTTGAAAATGGCCAACGCTTCTTCGTAAGAAGTTGCCAGCAGTATTTTTGGCCGCGCCCTCATCCGGAGAATTTTATAAAGCTCATCGGTGCTCACATCGTCGATAATACGCTTGGTTTGCGCCATCACAATGTTGTAAAGCAACGGCAGATAGCGCGAATAATACCTGGCCGAATCTTCAACCAGCAGAATCACCCTCACAAGGCCAATCCGGGTGTCGTTTTCAACATTTATTTTGTCTTCCACATGTTTTATCATGGCAAAGAAAATGTTGGAATTGCCGTTCCAGGCAAAAACACGGTCAATGGATTTTAATTCAGCCCGTTTGTTTTCAAAATATTCGATGTCGCGGTTGTTGTTGAGCAAAACGAAAATTGGAATATAAGGAAATTCATCCTTGATGGTTTTACTTAGTGCAAGCGGTAATTTTTTGTCAACCCCAACCATAATAATCACCAGGTCGTAATGTTTCGACTGCAATTGTTCCAGGGCTTCCTGCTCGCCCGATACCCCGGTAATGCGCGGAACAGAAGTTAGGTTCAGCTGGTTGTATTCATCAAGCACGTGTTCCGAAAACCGTCCTTCGCGTTCGATGCTGTATGCGTCGTAAAGGTTGGCAACAAGCAGAATTTCCTTCACCTTGAACATCATCAGGTCGTGATAGATGTCGCGGTCGTAGTTGTTTTTATTCAGAAACTTTTGAAGCAACTGTTTGCGGTGAGCCTCTTCACCGGTTTTTGCAACAGCAATTTTAGCCTTGTCCCGAGTTTTGGTTATGGCATGTTTTCCTTGCACTCCGTTGAGATGGCCTGTAATCATTGCGGCAAGGTTATCAATCAGATGCCGCTCTTCTTTCAAAAACGGTCCTTCGTCGAATTCCGAAAACGCTTTCAGGTAGTTTACTTCTATCGAACCATTTTTGTTGTCGATGGTTTCGAAGGTTTGTTTCATGCTCCATTGCGTTTCCCTGAAATTGGGGGTGGTAAATTTTTTATCTCCATAAACAATCCGTGCAACCGAAAACTCAGGAAACTGCCATGCCCGCGGAAGCAACAAACTGATTTGCTGAAGGGTTTCTTCAATGCCTTTACCCTGCCGCAAAATGGCCGTAGTTTCGTTGATACAGGCAAGCTCCTTGAGGCGTTCGGTGGTAAACAGGGTGGTTTCACGCCCTTTGATGGTGTGAAGGTAACCCTGAATCATGCTCGAAATGTTGTTGATCAGGTTGCGCTCTTCTTTCAGGAATGGCCCTTCGTCAATTGCCGGGTATTCTTTCAGATAGAAAATCTCAACCGAACCTTTTTTCCCGTCAAGGGTCTCAAAAATTTGTTTCTGAACCCAGGGCGATTCTTTGAAATAGGGGCTCATGTAACGCCGACCGTCAAAAATTATTCGTGCCACAGTCTGTTCAGGATATTGCCACCCCCTGGGCAATACCGACACCACATTTTGAAGCGCCTCGTCAACAGGCTCTTCTGCCTCGAGTATTTCACGTGTTTTGTTGATGGTCTCGAGTTCCTTAATGCGCTCCCGGTTCTCAAAAACCAGTTTTTCAAGGTCTTGTCTGTTTATTTCTTCAAAGCTCATGTACGAATTGTTTTTTATTGAGCAAATTTACGATTAGCTGTACTTTTTAAAAGTGCCGAAAGTATGCAAATTTCCGCTGACAAATCATGAAATTTATTGTAAAAAATTTCAGCAACCATTGATTTCTTTACCACTACTTTCCGATTAAAAGCCTACCTTCGCAACCTGTTATTAGACAAGGAAGAGAGTCATAAACGGCATAAAATGAGTAAAGTAAACATTATCCTCATCGACGAACATCCCATAATGCGGGAAGGAATGATGTCGTTATTAGCTGGTCATGAAGATTTTGAAATTTCGGGATCGGTAAAAAATGTGGACGCCTTTCTGGAAATGCTCAAACATTATCCTTCAAATTACGCCCAGATAGTCATCCTCGATGCTTATACCTCAACTGATCTTGAAGTGGAAAACTTCAAGAGAATAAAGAAAGCCTTCGGCAAAATACTTGTCCTTGTGATGGTTATGTATCCCAGCGAAAACTTCATACTCAAACTCATAAAGGCGGGCGCCAGGGGAATTCTTTCAAGCCAGGCCAACCGCGACGAAATAGTGGAAGCCATCCTTACCCTGCAGAGCGGCTACGAATACCTTGGCAAATACATTACCAACATCGTGCTCAACAGTTACCTGAAACGCTCCACCGGGCAGGAAGAAACTGCACAGCTTTCGTCTCGCGAAATAGAGGTGCTCAAGCTTTTTGGCGACGGACTCACCAACCAGGAAATTGCCGATCAGCTTTTTATTTCCATCCGAACTGTGGAATCGCACAAAACCAACATCATGCGCAAGCTCAACGTGCGGACCTTTGTCGATTTGGTGAAGTTCGCCATCCGCAACAACATTGTGGAGATTTGAGCAGAGCGCAGAGGGCAGAGTGCCTGACAAGTTGAAACAATTCCTGCCGACTGGCCGACTGCCGACTGCCCTACTGCCGACTGCCCCCTGCCGACTGCCCCCTGCCGACTGGCCTACTGCCGACTGCCCCCTGCCGACTGCCAACTCCCTTCTCCGGAATTCTCATAACATTTTTGCGTGATTCACGGATTTTTGCCTTAAAACAACAACTTTTCATCCCATTCTGTTAATCGGTTAACAAAAAAGTCCTAAACTTGGCGCACTAATTACAAATCCATTTTTAAAAACTTAAAATAAATTTTTTTATGGCAAACGTTTTTAATCAACAGGTTAATGATTTCATGGCAAAAGTAATTGCCAAAAACCCGGGAGAAGTTGAATTTCACCAGGCAGTACACGAAGTTATCGAAACTTTGATTCCTTACATCGAGGAAAATCCACAGTACAAAACCGCAAAAATCCTTGAGCGGATGGTTGAACCCGAGCGGATTATCCTTTTCCGCGTTCCGTGGCTCGACGACAAGGGCGAAATCCAGATCAACAAAGGTTACCGTATCGAAATGAACAGCGCCATTGGTCCTTACAAAGGCGGATTGCGTTTCCACCCGACTGTTAACCTTGGCATCCTCAAGTTCCTGGCTTTCGAGCAGGTGTTGAAAAACTCGCTCACCACATTGCCGATGGGCGGTGGAAAAGGTGGTTCGGATTTCGATCCCAAAGGAAAATCAGACAACGAAGTCATGCGTTTCTGCCAGAGTTTCATGACTGAACTGGCACGTCATATTGGCCCTGACACCGACGTTCCGGCTGGTGATATTGGCGTTGGTGGTCGCGAAATCGGCTTCCTGTTTGGCCAGTACAAAAGGCTGAAAAACGAGTTTACAGGCGTTCTTACAGGTAAAGGACTTGGCTGGGGTGGTTCGCTCATTCGTCCCGAAGCAACCGGCTATGGCGCAACCTATTTTGCAGCTGAAATGCTGAAAACCCGCGGCGACAGCATCGAAGGAAAGACTGTTGCCATTTCGGGTTCAGGAAATGTGGCTCAGTATGCCTGCGAAAAAGTTACACAGATGGGCGGAAAAGTAGTTACACTGTCCGATTCGAACGGCTTTATATATGACAAGGCTGGTATTGATGCCGATAAACTGGCTTTCCTGATGCACCTGAAGAATGTGAAGAGAGGAAGAATTAAAGAATATGCCGATAAATACGGTTGTGAGTACCACGAAGGATTAAGACCATGGGGAGTAAAATGCGATATCGCTATGCCGAATGCCACACAGAATGAAGTGAACGAAGACGAAGCAAAAACACTGGTTGCCAATGGTTGCTACGTTGTTTCGGAAGGCGCCAACATGCCATCAACACCCGAAGCCATCGAAGTATATCAGAATGCCGGTATCCTTTACGGACCTGGCAAAGCTGCCAATGCCGGCGGTGTTGCCACTTCAGGACTTGAAATGTCGCAGAACTCACTGCGCCTTTCATGGACACGCGAAGAAGTGGATGCCCGTTTGCACCAGATCATGAAGGACATTCATGCAACATGTGTAAAATACGGAAAACGCGCCGACGGAAGCATTGACTACGTAAGAGGCGCTAACGTTGGCGGATTTGTAAAAGTTGCCGATGCCATGCTTGCACAGGGACTTGTATAATCCGGAGAAATATTCTTTTTGAGAATTCTATTGCGAGATGAGCCGCCTAAAAGGGCGGCTTTTTCTATGTTGGACATTCAACATCTGGTACTCCTAAAAAACCTGAATACAGAATCCTGAATATCGAAAAATGATTTGAAAGCCAATGTACCATACCAGACCAATTGCGCCTGAAACAATTCACCGTTCAGGAACATGATTTTCCAGACCAAATAATAAAAATTTTCTTGCTTTTTCCTCCCCTCTTCCCTATCTTTGGCGAAAAATTAAAATTGCATGAAATAAAAATTTACGAACTCCTTTTCTACTTGAAAAATCCTTTCTCCCATATTGTCCCAATGTTATTTACAGATTACAGCCTGCCTTTAGGCCTGACTTTAGGTCTGCCTGTGAGATTGCTCATGCTTTTGCCCGTGCGCTTTTTGCCATTGGGTATGGGAGTAGAGAGAAGAGAAGAGAAGAGAAGAGAAGAGAAGAGATCAGACCTGGTTGCCTGCCGGAAAAGCTGAATCAGGCAGAAGCCCGCCTGTTAGAAATTAATATCATTGATCCTGAGTATCGTACTCAGATTTTTTTTACTTTATTATCTTTTTAGGATAAAAATAAGACATCAAACAGTTCAAGTTTTTACTGAATAGGTGAATATTAAAATATGAAATAGTAAATCAATTTAAAATTAAACAAGAGGAATATTAAAATGAAAAAACTTTAATTTGGCTTTTCATCGGAGCACTATTCCTGATGAAAGCACAAGCGCAAATCATAACACCAGACCTGCAAACAGCAATTGACAATGCCAGCTCTTCCGACATGCTGGCCATAACCATTACAATGAGCGAACAGTATGACATCGCTTCAATAAGTCAATTACTTGAAGATATGACCCGGGAAGAGAGAAGGCAGTTTGTTGTAAGAGAACTCAAAAATTTCGCAGACCTATCACAGCAGTCTGTTATGAACACTATCACCGGCCTTGTGGCATCAGGGCAGGTAGAAAACGTTCGGCCATTATGGATTGTCAATATGATTGCCTGCAAAGCAAAACCATCTGCAATAAACCTATTGGCCCAGAGGCAGGATATTAACATGATACACATAGATGAAATTTATGAAATCGGTGAACTTGAAATAGCCAACGACGACTGCCTTGAGAATCCACCGGCAATACCTTACCATATTAATTTAATGAATGTGCCAGCCGTATGGGAAATGGGTTATGAAGGCGAGGGTGTGGTTGTAGCGGTACTTGATACCGGTGTTGACTATCACCACCCTGATTTGGAGGATAATTTGTGGGTAGATTTGGGATGGGATTTTATGGATGACGATGATGATCCTATGGAAATTTACCCTTATTATCATGGAACGTATGTAGCCGGAACAATTGCAGGAAATGGTAATGAGGGTTCGAAAACGGGAGTTGCACCTAAAGCTAAAATCATGATCGTTAGAGTTTTTGATAATGATCCTTCTGCACAGAATCCAAATTTTCATAGTATAGTTATGGCAGGAGTAGGATGGAGTGTTGATCATGGCGCTGATATATTGAACATCTCGCTGGGTCATTCTATTCAGGCAAGTGGTGCAGAAAATTTGTATTTATGGCGCCAAACGATGGATAATGTGCTCGCAACTGGCAGAGTAGCTGTAGTGTCCGCTGGTAACACATCTGAGATTAATCCTATTCCAAACCCTCCCAATCAAATTAATGTACCTGCGAATGTTCCCCCTCCATGGAAGCACGAGCAGCAAATCACCTCAGGTACACAATCAGCAGTTGTATGTGTGGGTGCAACAGATCAGGTTGATATGCTGTGGTACAGATCATGTGTCGGACCTGTAACCTGGAATGGTATTGAACCGTGGGATGATTACCTTTGGTCTCCATCACAAGATTCATTTGGATTGATCCGGCCTGACGTTGTTGCACCAGGTGTGGATATAGTTTCAACGCATTCTGTATTATATAATAATCATTGGGATTGGTGTTACACAAAAAAGACAGGCACGTCGATGTCCGCTCCTGCCATTGCAGGCGTAATGGCTTTAATGCTATCTAAAAACCCATATCTATTACCACCCGATTTAGATGAAATAATAGAAATGACGGCAATTCATTCAGGTAACTTACCTAATGAACCTCGTAAGAAAGATAATGAAATAGGCTCAGGCAGGGTAGATGCGCTTGGAGCTATTGAGATGGTTCCTGTTTGTGAGCTTGTATTTGAAGAAGGTCTCCATACTCTGACTCAATCGGAAGTCTGTGGCATTATTGTGAAATCCGGGGCCACTTTAACGATAGACAACGACCTTTGGATTGTTGGTGGATCAGGTAAAAAGATAATTATTGAACCGGGAGGTAAACTAATAGTGAATGGGGCCAAAATATCCGGTTACGAGAACAAACTATGGAAGGGTATCGAAGTTTGGGGTAACAGTACCGCTTCACAAGCCACAATTAACGGCACAAAAGAACAGGGTTGGCTCGTCCTGGAGAATGGAGCCATCATCGAAAATGCTATAGCTGCTGTTGAATTGTGGAAACCGGGTGATCTTAGCAAAACTGGGGGTATTGTTCAGGCCACCGATGCCAGCTTTATTAACAACCGGAATTCAGTACATGTAAATAACTACCGTAATTTCGATCCCAATTTTCCTGAAAGGGAAATGGACAATGTGAGTTATTTCACCAATTGTGTTTTCGATATAAATCATTTAATTAATGAGGAGTACAATCTGACACAATATTTTTACAAACATATTGATCTATACAAAGTTAAAGGGATTCAATTCAGAGGGTGCGACTTTAGCGTAAATTCTGGGTTTTGTGTAGCCGAATGGAACAGCGCCATTGCCTCAAACAGCGCGGGATTTACCGTTTCTGCCATTTGCACTTCAAACACTACTCCCTGTTCGTCATGGGATAAATGCACATTCAATGGTTTTAAAATAGCGATAAATGCCTCAAATTCCCTTTCGAATAATTACACTTTCAGTGTCATCAGGGCTGAATTTACTGATAATATTTGCGGAGTACAAGTGGAAAATGTCAATAATTTCAGCGTTCTGTTTTCTAATTTCTTTATCGGCAACAATGATGTGGATGAAGAAGAATGTGAGGGAATAGACCTGTATGCCGCCGGTTATGGAATCAGTTCATCGAATGCTACCGGCTTTGCCATCGAGGAAAACTATTTCACCAAGGCACAGGGCGCCCCTGCCGGTAACTATGTTGGAATCTACATTGCCGAAACCCAGTCCACCGATCAGGTTTACAAAAACACCTTCGAGGGACTGAGCTATGGAAATTATGCAGTGGGGAAGAATTGGTATCCGGATTATTTTCGTGGTCTCGCCTATTACTGTAATGTAAACACCGGAAACTTTGCCGACTTTTATATTGAACCGGATAATAACCAACAAAAAATATCAGGCATTCAATCCAAACAGGGTAATGACAATCTTGTTACTGGTAATAGATTTACTACATCTGGCGCAAACTGGCATTTTTACAATGGGGGCGACTACCTTGTTGATTATTATTTTTGCGATTATTGTACCAACGAAAACCCTGACGATGCAAAAGAATTTCAGGTTACAGACAAACCTAAAAACTTCAGCAATAACTGCCTTTCCCATTATGGTTGTGGAGGAGAAAGCACGGACAGAGGCCTTGTACTTTCCCCTGAAGAAAAGCAGGAGACAGAAATTGAATTTGCAAGCAACCTTTCAAATTACAATAATGTAAAAGCAATGTATGAAAACCTGAAGGATGGAGGTAACACCGAAGCAACAATAACTGATATTGAAACTGCCTGGCCACAGGACATGTGGGAACTCCGAACCGAATTGCTCGGTAAATCACCGCATTTGTCTATGAAGGCATTAAAAGCTACTGCTAACAAGAGTGATGTGTTACCAGAAAGCGTAATCTTTGAAATCATGGCTGCTAATCCCGATGAGTTGAAGAAGGAAGAGTTGATAAAATATCTTGAGGAAAAGGATAATCCGTTGCCTAATTACATGATCAGTATTCTCAAGCAGGTGGCTACAGGTACGACATACAAAACCGTACTTGAACAACAGATGGCACATTACAATCAGGTTAAAACCCTTGCAGCTTACGATATAGTACGCAGTATTCTTAACGATAGTGTTACGGATTTTAATGAGTTAAGAAACTGGCTGGATAATATTGG
>CALFEP010000149.1 GCA_937950125.1 uncultured Bacteroidota bacterium | reverse complement strand
CCAATGACGGCGAAGCCTAATGACGGCGAAGCCCAATGACGGCGAAGCCCAATGACGGCGAAGCCTAATAACGGCGAAGCCTAATCACAAGAAATTAAAAAAAGCAAAATAAATATAAAGTGGTACTTCTAAAATAATGCAATATGTGGATTTTTATCAAACATGAAATAAAATACTGGCTCAGTTCGCCCATGATGTGGATTTTTCTACTGGTGAACACCGCCATGGTGATGGGTGCGGTTTCGTCGGACAATGTGATGATTGGCGGCTCAGTGGGTAGTGTGCACAAAAATGCACCTTTTGTCATTCAAACTTATTATGGTGTGATGTCACTTGTAAGTTTGCTAATGACTACTGCTTTTATGAATGCAACTGCCACCCGCGACTTTCACACCGGCATGTATCAGTTTGTGTTTTCATCGCCCATCCGTAAGCGCGATTATTTTTTCGGGAAATTCATTGGAGCGCTTTTCATTTCTATCATCCCACTTTTGGGTGTGTCGCTGGGAGCTTTGATTGGCCCGCTGATGCCATGGGCTCAGCCCGAAAGGTATGGTGACATCATCTGGTCGGGACACCTGCAGGGATTGCTGGCTTTTGGTATTCCCAACACAATAATTGCCGGCGTTATCCTTTTTGTGCTGGCCATCCTTTTCAGGAATAATTTTGTGTCATTCGTCGGGGCTATGCTAATACTGTTACTTTATGTGGTTTCATCGGGTTTTACGGAAGATATCGAAAAAGAATGGCTTGCCAACATCCTCGATCCGTTTGGTTTCCGTCCGCAGGGAATTGTAGCCAAATACATGACCGTTGATGAAAAGAACCTCCAGGCGGTTCCGCTTGTGGGAGCATTTCTGTTTAACAGGGTTCTTTGGTCAGCCGTTGCATTTGTCCTCCTGCTTTTCAGTTATTTCAGGTTTTCGTTCAACAGCAAAAGCGAAAAGGTGAAAAAGATACGGGAAGAAAAACAGGATATTCTTCCCCGGATTTTGCCGGAGAAAGTCTTTGAAAACAGGTCAGAAAAGGGATTTTCATTGGGTAGTTTCTGGTATCTTGTCAGGTTTGAAACCAAAGCCATCATCAAAAATCCAACCTTTATCATCATTACCACTCTTGGGCTTTTGAACCTGTTGGGAAGTATCACAAGTTTTACAGGCCGCTACGGCACTGACCAATACCCGGTAACCTACGATGTGATCGACAGCATCAGGGGTTCATTTTATTTGTTTATCATCGCTATTATAACCTTTTATACCGGTGTACTTGTGTGGAAGGAAAGAGATGCCAAAATGGATGAAATACAGGATGCTGCGCCTGTAAAACAGGGGTTGTTGTTCACTTCCAAACTTATCGCCATCCTGGTCGCTGTTGAACTTGTCATTTTCCTCTCCATCGTTGAAGGGATGATTGTCCAGACCTTTTTTGGCTACTTCAGGTATCAATTCGATGTGTATGTTAAATCGCTGATGGTGATGGATATGCTCGGTTTTGCATACCTGATTGTGGTTGCCCTATTTTTTCATTACCTCATCAACAACCGCTACATTGCTTATTTTGCCTTTATTGCGTTCGTCATTCTCAACCAGTTTTTATGGAGCGCCCTCGAAATCAACAGCAACATGGTGATTTTTGGAGGTACGCCAAATGTGATTTATTCCGACATGAATGGTTTCGGACCTTTTGTGCAATCGGTAACATGGTTTAATATTTACTGGACTCTGGCTACAATCCTCATTGCGCTGGTCACATTTGCCTTTTTCATCCGGGGAAAAGAACATGTTTTGAGTCACCGGTTAAGAAACGCTCAGGTTCTGATCTGGAAAAACAAAGCCACGTTGATGTCTTTCATCCTTCTTTTTATTGCCTGTGGTGGATTTGTTTATTACAACACCATGATTCTGAACACTTACGATACGCCCAAAGAAAGTGAAAAGATGCAGGTGGATTATGAAAAATCATTTAAAAAATTTGAAAACATGGCGCATCCCAGGTTTTACAGGCTCAATTACAACATTGATGTAATGCCTTATCAGCGAAGCCTTACCGCTAACATCGAAGCCTGGGCGCGTAATATTTCCGATTCAACAATAAGCGAACTGCATTTTACGATGCCTGCACTTACTGACAGTGTGAAAATCACCATCGATGGCGCCAGATTGAAAATGCGCAACGACCGTTTGAAGTACAGAATTTACACCCTTGAAAAACCTTTGATGCCCGGTGATTCGCTGCTTATAAAGGTTGACCTTTGGAGCATCAGCCGGGGGTTTGAAAATGAGGTAAGTTTTACGCAGCTTACGCAAAACGGTACTTTTTTCAATAATCTCGATATTTTGCCTTCAATAGGTTACAATGTACGATACGAAATCGGCGACAAAAACAAACGGACAAAGCTCGGGCTTCCTCCGCGCATCAGGATGCCAAAGCTGGATGAACGAAACCTTGCTGCACGGTCAAACAATTACCTGCTCAACGATGCCGACTGGGTGGATGTGACCACTTCCATCAGCACTGCTTCTGATCAGATAGCCGTTGCACCGGGAAGCCTTGTAAAAAAATGGGAATCAGGCGGAAGGAATTATTTTCAGTACAAAATCGACCACCAGTCATTCAACTTCTATTCGTTCATTTCAGCCCGTTACGAGGTGGCCCGCGAAAAGTGGAACGACACCGATCTGGAAGTCTATTACATCAAAAAGCATGAATACAATGTTCCGAACATGTTGAACAGTCTCAGGAAATCGCTCGAATATTACACTGCCAACTTTGGTCCCTACTATCACAAACAGTGCAGGATCATCGAGTTTCCGAGGTATGCAGGCTTCGCCCAATCCTTCCCCGGAACGATGCCTTACAGCGAAAGCATCGGGTTTATTGTGGATCTGCGAAAAGTTACAAAAGACGACATTGATATGGTTTTTTATGTGGTTGCCCACGAAATGGCACATCAGTACTGGGCGCACCAGGTTTGCGGCGCCGGAATGCAGGGCAGCGAAATGATGAGCGAGAGTTTTTCCCAATATTCCGCCCTCATGGTGATGGAAAAGGAATTTGGCAGGGATAAAATGAAAAAATTTCTGAAGTACGAAATGGATGGTTACCTGAAAGGAAGAAGCCGTGAACTGGAAGCTGAACGACCGCTCATGAAAACGGAAGACCAACCATACATTCATTACCAGAAAGGAAGTGTGGTAATGTATTATCTGAAAGAAATGATTGGTGAGGAAAAGGTAAATGAAGCCTTGCGAATGTTGATCGACTCGTTTGCTTATAAAAATCCACCTTACCCAACTTCCTGGTCGGCAGTGCGGGCTTTTGAGCGTGTTACTCCCGACAGCCTTCAGTACCTAATAACCGATTTGTATAAAAACATCACACTTTTCGATAACCGTGTGATCGAGACCTCCTACCGGAAAACCGGTGACGAGTATGAAATTACCCTGAAAACCAGTTCAGAGAAATTCCTTGCCGATTCTTTGGGTACGGAAACATCTGTCCCGGTTGCGGATTACATTGATGTTGGTGTGTTTGCTGAACCCACGAACAAGAAAAACCTGGGCACAGCCCTGATTTATGAGCGTTTGAAGATTGACCGGAAAGAAAACACCTTCACATTCCGGACGAAGGAGAAACCATACCAGGTAGGAATCGACCCCTACAATTATTTGGTTGACAGGCTTCCGGAGGATAATTTGCGAAAGCCGGAGGAATTGTAAAAGTTAAAATGGCCGGGGTAATACCCGGCTTTTTTTGCCTTATTTTGAAAAAATTGTCACAAATCCCACTTCCGGATGTTCTTATTATGAGAATTATGGACAACAAACCACTTTTTGAAGCTCATTACCAGCTACACTTTGAAGCAATCTTCAGATTTTGCTTCCGGTTTTTGAACAGCCGCGAAAGTGCTTTGGACATTACGCAGGAAACATTTATGAAACTTTTTGAACGGATGAATCAACATGGAAAAGAGATTGAAAATACGAAGGCATGGCTATACAAAGTAGCCGGAAACCTGTGCCTGAACATGCTGAACAGCAAAGGCAAACACAGCGAAATTGAATCCATTTTGCCATCAAATCCTGTTGAAACCACCACCCCCGAAAGCATCCTGATTCATAACGAAAATGCTGACCTGGTCAGGAATATTTTAGGACAATTAAAACCAGAAAGCCGGCTTTTGATTTTGATGTACCAGGATGGATTGTCGTACCGCGAAATGTCGGAGGCCACCGGGATTTCGATCAACTCAGTCGGAAAAACCCTGTGGCGGATCATCGAAAAAATTTCAGAAACCATCAAAACAAAAAACCATGAATAACGAAATCCCTTTTTTACGATACCTTGACAGGCAACTCACTGAAAAAGAGACGGAAGAGGTTGAAAAAATTCTGAGGGAAAATCACGGCCAGCGGGAAATTTTTGAAACCATCCGCAAGAAAAAAATGATAGCCCTGGAAGCTTTGGAAACCTTGAATCCTGTGGAATCCGTTGCCATTCCTCCTATTGAATCCATCATTTCAAAAACCAAAACTTTAAAACTAAAAAAGCGCTTTATCAGTCCTCATTTCTTGCGCTATGCCGCGATAGTATTGGTTTTGCTGGCATTGCCATTGAGTTTTTGGTTATTGAACACCAAAAATCAACCGCAAAATACATCTCCTGAATTTTCCGAAACAATCGTTACAGAAACCACTTTAACCGAAGATTTGGATTATTACATCAGCCCTAATCGCTGCTGGAATGAGCGGGAACTTGTTTGTACAATTATCGAACTTAATCATTAAAAATATTTATTATGAAAGCTAAAACTTTAATTATGACGATTTTATTAATTCTGATGATCACAATCGGCTGGACACAGCCGGTCAACTACAATGCCGGCATTTTAAAACTGGTTCCGGAAACCTCCTTTTTATCCAACGCTGACTGGAAAGCACTTTTTCATGACGAATCTCAAACCAATGCAGCCGAAAAAGCAGGCCTGATGAAACAGGTTCTGGTTGGTCCTGACGAGCAGATTTTCATTTCGGACAGGAACACGTTTACCATCACTATTTTGGATAAAACAGGACGCGTGGTAAAAACTTTCGGTAAAAAAGGCGGCAATCCCGGTGAATTTGCCAACAATCAGGATTTGGACGGGATTCTAAATGATAAATTGCTGGTGGTGAGCGACAATCAGGGGCGCATCAACTTTTTCGACCTGCAGGGAAATTTTGTACACCTGATAACCATCGATTTCATGCCCTTAGGCGTTTATCCTTTAAAATCGGGCAACCTGATTGTATGGGGGCATGTTCCGGTGGCCGGAAATCAATCAAAAAGTGTTTTGGCCGAAGTTGAATACACCTCCGGAAGGTACAAGGTTTTTTATGAAAATGTAAAACCAAATGAACGGCCATCCATCATTACCGTACCAAAAGATAAAAACCTGATCGCGTTTGGCGCACCTTATTCAGCCGGAAGAGAAATGATAAGGGTGACCAGCGACGACAGGGTCATTCTGGCTGACAATTCAAGCAACAAAATTGCTTTGTACACCAAAATTGCCGGTAAATATCAGAAATCCGAATTTACAATAAACACCGAGCCTATTAAAATCGGAGAGCAGGAAAAGGAGGAATATTATCAGAAATTAAAAGAGCGTCTTCAAAAGAACGGCATGGATGTATCTTATGCTGAAAAAGCAAAAGCAGAGGGCTTTTTTCCGGAATATCTGCCCTATTTTTATAATCTGGTTTTGGATGATAAAAACAACAGCCTGTTTTTCATTTATACCAACCAGAAAAACGAGGATTATGCCTTCCAGGCTTACTCCATTGATGGTAAGTTTTTGGGGAAATCGGAGTTTAAAATCGAAGGGTACGATTTGCTTTCCAACATGAGAAGTTTCAAGTTTACCGATGGCTTTGTTTACACGATTGCGCTGAAGAAAGGCGAGGAAAGCCCGCTGCGGATTTTGAAGTGTAAAATTGTTAATGCGGATTGAGTTTCAAGGTATTTATGTAACATCTACAATATCGGAAAATTAATATTGGAATATTTCTACTTCCTTTTTTATCAGTTACTTACGAAAGAAAGGATCTACTGTGTAAATCAGCCTCACTGCACCATCCACACCCTCTACTCCGTCAGTATAAAAACGGACATGGTGATGACATTCTCTGATTAAGGACACGCCACAATTATTTTCTTTTTTAATAATTGTCTTCCATTATTGGTTATAATAAACAAGTATAAGCCAGGCTTGAATCCAGAAACATTAATTTCGGTAACATTATCCTTCAATTGCTCAACTGAAATTTGTTTGTAGAATGAATTATAAATTTCCAGAACAAAATCTTTCACATCTGGTTCCTTTAACAAATCAACGAAAATATTACTAAACGCAGGATTAGGATAGATGAGAATGTCATTTTCATTTTCTGTAATAAAATCATTAACCGTTGTGAATTCAGAACAAACATAGCTTGAGAGATTATCATAATCCCAGGTAAAGAAAAAATCAAAAATATTAGTTAACCAAATAGTATTATCAGGAGAACTTGTAATATCAGGTATAGCATTAAATTCCAATAACGAATTGCTATTAGTGAAATGTTCCCACCCATACTCAGTAAAACGAACAAGACCAAGCCCCAAAGTCATTCCTTCTGATAACATCCCAATCCATTTATGATCATTTTGATCGATATACAATACATTGCAAAAAGGACTTGGAAGTTCAGAGGAATTGTCCTGCAACACTACATTGCATTCCATATCCAAAACCTCATGGTTAAAAGGTGTAAGGGTCTGGGTGTGCCAGAACTCCCAATGTTCCCCATCAAATTTCATTATTCCGGTACTTTCTTCAGGAGTATAATAGCTGCCGACGCATGCCCATAGATTGTTTTCAGAATCAAACTGAAGGCTGTAAATTCTATTAAGTTCAGGAAGACAACTATTACTGGAACTGTAAATCGTCCACTCATTATTTTCCAACTTCCCTATGGAGGAAGGTGGATCACTGAAATAATCACCCTGAAATATCAACCAAAGATTACCTTCTCTATCAAATTCAACATCAGAAATATTGTTGAATGGGAAAGGTGAATTTGTGGAGTTGTAAATCGTCCATGTGTTTCCATCAATTTGGACGAGGCCACCATCATCAGCATTATTATTAGATAAACAAGCTACCCACGGATTTCCAACACTGTCAAAAGCCACATCGGAAACCCAACGTGTCGGAATCTGTGAATTTGTTGTGTTGTAATTTGTCCAGAATACACCATCAAAAATAGTTAGACCGGCTTGTGATGAAATCCATAATTTACTGTCAAAATAAATCAAATTGGTGATTGCACCATAAGGAAGGTTTGAATTTGTCGTATCAAAGCATTCCCAATTCCCGTTTTTAAAACGGTAAAGGTCAAACCAACCGGTCCAAATAGTTGAATCATTCTCAGAACAAATTGCTCTAAAGTTAAAAGAAGGGGTTGAGGTATAATTTTGCCAGTAACAATCCTCTTGAATTAATTCGAGAAAGACAGTATCAGTTTCAATGACAGGCCCATTAGAGGCTTCCACAATTATGTAATAGTAACCAATCGGAGCAGCACTGGTTTCATTTATGTTTAAAGTAAGTGAATCATACGGATAAATAGCAGGATTCTGGCTAAAGGATGTCAAAACTTGTGTTGGCAAATTTGACTCAATGATTTCAAGAAATAGCTGATAATTAAATCCCCCTGTTGGTGTAATTTGAATGTTGTAAAAAGTTGATTCACCAACTGGAATGCTCCGATTTTTTGGTAAAATTTTCAAGTCAATCCCCTGTGCAAGAAGAGAACTAAACACAAATAATGCAAGAATGCTTAAAAGAGAATTTTTCATTTTATTATACTTTAACTTTTAATTCCAGATAAATTAAATGTCCGTTATCATTTTAAATTAGTGAATGATTGAATTAAAATTATTCTCATGCAAAGGTAAAAAACTTGATTGAAGTGCAAAGTTTATCAGTGATAAAAATTCAAATTCTATCGCTCAAAAGCCATTTTAAAATGAAAGTTGAACAAAGAAATATATTTAATCTGGAATAAGGAAGTTTCAAAAAACAGTTTTTAGGATTTGATAATACGACGAACAATAGAAATCCTCGAAGAGGATTCATAAAATGAATAACGAAATATTTCGGCAACATCTACGATGTTGTGGTGATGGCCTTTGAATCATTTCTACATTTCTGCAACCCTGTCTGCCTGCCTTCGTGCCTCTGGCAGGCAGGCAGACAGGCAGGATCTACGATGTTGACAAAATGTTTGTTAAACAAGGGTTCCGATCCCTTCGAGAGATCGGAACCCTTTTTCTTTTTCAATATTACTTTGCTGACCAATAGTTATCCTTCCGGTTTTTATCAGGAATCAGATCATTCCCAACCACGATTTCAGAAATGGCTTCGGTATTTTCAAGCGGGATATTCAGCAACTTCTCGCTATTTTTCCATACGCCTGCATTTTTTGAAATCAAATAGTTCTTGCCATTTTCCAACGTTACCGTAACCTCGACAGGTACAGGGAAGGAACCTTTGCGTTCGATAACCAGAACTCCATCGCTGGTTACTTCTTTTATGCTAAGATCAGGATAACCATATTCGAAAAACCAGGGTTGCCAGAACCATGAAAGATCCTCGCCAGTAACTTCAGTAAATGTCTGGAAGAAATCGGCAGGTTGGGGATGTTTGCCCATCCAGCGCGACATGTAAAGATGCAATGCCTTTTTAAAAACATCATCTCCCAAAGTCATTTTTAAGATGTGATATGCTACGGCAGGCCTTGTGTAAGCTGCCATTCGCTGTGTTTGGTAATCGTTGAAAATATAGGTAGGAATGATGGGCGGCAACTCGTTTTGTTTCCCTGCAAATTCTTCATAAGCTGAAATGGTACGTTGAAAATATTTGTCTTCAGGAACCTGTTTTTGCAGGAAAAAAGTGGGGAAAAACCTGGCCCAGCCCTCGTCCATGAAAGCCCATTTCCGTTCGTTTGTGCCCATCGCAAAAGGCATATAATTATGAAACACCTCGTGATAAGTAAGCCCGGTAAGGTCGGCCAGATCGTCGGGAGCGCCGTCGTTGGCCATCATCGGGAATTCCATACCGCCGGTTTTGCGTCCATTGGCAAACACCGTTGCTTGTGGATATGGAAATGGGTACCCCGGCCATTCAAACGACATAAATTCCACGGCATCGCGGGTTATTTTGGCTACTTTTTCATAATGAACCGCTGAATCTGGATAAACGGCAGAAACCTGCACCCTACGGCTGGTCTGTTTATCAACAACAAGGCTGGTAGCATCCCAGTTGGCGTGGTCGCTGGCAGCGAAAGCTACATCAGGAACCGAAACTGCTTTGAATTTCCAGGTGCTTTTTTTGCCAGGTGAGGTTACTTTTCCCAACTGATAGTCAGCCTGCGAAATGATTTTCACCACTTCATCCGAGGTTTTCGATTTTTCAAACCTGGCAACAATTTCTTTACTGAGCACATCCGCCGGGTTTTGCAATTCTCCTGTTGACCAGACAACAAATTTTGCCGGCATGGTTATTTCCAGTTCAAAATTGTTGAAATCATTGTAAAACTCTACCATTCCAACATAATCGATCATGTCCCAGCCATCGATATCATCATAAACAGCCACCTGCGGATACCAGTAACCCGCCAGCAAATGCCCACTGTTGTAACGCCCAAACCGGATCATCCGGTTTTTGGCAAAAATAAAATTCCAGTCGAGGCTGATGGTGGCGAAACTTCCCGGAAGTACTGGTTTAATAAGCTTTACAACCATGTTGGTGGCCGTGTTGCTCACCTTTTTTGAGTTCACGTCATAATCCATCCCATCAATTTTCAGGTTTGAAATTTCCATCCCGTCGGTGAGGTCTTCCGGAGTTACCGAAAACTGCCTTGAATTGCCCTTTTTGTAAATATTCTGGTAAAGTCTGAAAACCATCCTTTTCAGCGTATCGGGGCTTTGGTTGTGATAGGTGATGGTTTCGCTACCCGTGAGAAGGCCGGTTTCGGGGTCAACTTCCACTTTGATCTGATAATCGGAATGGTTTTGCCAATATTTTGGACCGGGAATTCCATCATTTGTGCGCGTTTGCTGCAAAACCGCTTTTTGAAATTCGGATGAAAATCCCTGAACACCCGTTTGCGAAAACGAAATACTGTAAAATGAAAGTACGACTAATGAAAACAAGTAGCATTTTTTCATGAAAATGAATATTTTATAAGAAAATTCAATAGTTCTGACTGATGTTTTTTGTGATTTGGTGCTTTTGTGGCATGGAAACTAACGGAATGCTAAAAACCAACCCCAAATCCTACAGTGAAAAAGGGTTCCCAGGCTGTGTAAGGCGAATTTTTATCATTAATCACATCAAACAATACCTGCATATACACACTGCCAGCTCCGCCCATACTCTGAATGTAACCGCCGCCAAGAAATAAAAAAGGCACCCAGAAACTTTCGTACTTCACTTCATTGCCAATAACTTCGGTTGGAATGTCGTAGTTGATGTACGCGAATTCGGCATGGGTAAAACCCTGTTCGATGAAACGAAACCGGTTAAAAATCCTGGCGCCGTAATTATTCGATTTATACTTCAGACCTGCATAATTGTACTGGAGATATTCATAACCTGGCTGAATGCCAAACGAAAGTTTGGGTGTAACCTTGTATCCAACCAATGGCCAAAGGCTTACTGAGGTGTATGTACCCAGGCTTAATCCAACACTTCCTCCAAAATAAAGCCTTTGCGAAATATCAGATTTTGGTTTCTGAAAGTAAGGATTAACCCGTACCGAATCCTGTGCAGTTACATGCAATGTTATGATTGTCAGCATAAAAATCAAAAAGAAAGTCACCCGTCTTTTCATGTTTTGAGTTTTAAAATTTCTGTAAAAGTAGGTAGAAAAAGAAAAGAGGAGATGAAAAGTCATTGGTAAAATTATTGGTTTAGGGGTTCTGTCCCATTGAGGGGTCGAACTTCACATGAAAAACTGTAGGTCAGAAACAACAAAGCGCATAAAAGTTTCAGGTTCATTTCTCAGAAAATGTAACCAAACTCGATGTACCCCCAGCGGTGGGGCAGCCCTTCCTGGAAGCGGGGCGTTCGCAAACTGCCTCCAATACCCGCCGACAAAGCCTTCCATTTTCCCGAAATTCCAAAGTCCATTTCTCCCACAAAAACATTGATATCCTGCAGGGTGTAATGATTTTTCTGGTTAAATGCCCCACCCTGCAGGGTAGCATCATAAACGCTGGCAAGCACGCAGGCATCAATAAATGTGAAAATATTCCAGCTGGTATTGTCAAAAAATCCGAGTTTGGAAAACGCATCCGGAAACAGCCCTGCTTTGAGCCTCAATCCTGCACCAAAATTTGTATAAGGCACACCCAGGGTTCCTTTGGCAAGGCCTTCGGCAGCAACATATTTCATTGCGAAAATTTCTTTTTCAAATTTTACCTGGTAATCGATGCAAACATCGTGGTCGATTTGTGTATTCCAGCCGGGAACAGGCTCCGAAGCCGGCAACATCTTGTGAATGCTGTTCTGAACCAACTCCCCGCCGGCATATTTACCCATCAAACCAACACGTAACTCGCTGGTCCATGCTGCACGGTTTTCGGATGATAAATTCATGGCTTTAAACCCAAGCAAAAGATAGGATGAAAATGGACGGTCAATTGTGCCAGGCGGAATAATGAACACTTTAGGCGTAAAAATATGGTGGGTAAGCGTCAGGCTGTAAATGCTTTCACTCGTTTCAAAGGGATTGAAAAGAAACCGTGAGGGGTAGAGATGTTGCAGACGCTGGTCGTGGTATTCAAATTCGAGGCCGTTGGTGTAATACCTGTCGGTTTGGAAGGCGATGTCGTTGTCCCATTTCACCGAAAATTTCTTCCAGCCGTTCAGGTCTTTGTAGTAATCCCAAAAGTTTACCTGACCATTCAGACTTGAAATGAAAAACGACAATATCGCAACAAGTAGTAATTTCCGCAAAGTGAGCCAAGTGATAAAAGTTGGGCAAAAGTAGTATTTCTCATTTTTGCAGACAGCGGAAATGAATGATTTTAAGTACTTTTAAGCGGTTTGAAAGGTTTTGTGGGGTCAGTTTCTGAAAAAGGAACGGGTGAACTGGATTTGCAGGATAGCTTCCTGTAAAAGGAAAGGGCGAAATGGTTTTGCGGGATGGTTTCCTGAAAAAGGAAAGAGCGAAATGGTTTTGCGGGATGGTTTCCTGAAAAAGGAAGGGGTGAAATGGTTTTGCGGGATGGTTTCCTGAAAAAGGAAAGGGCGAAATGGTTTTGCGGGATGGTTTCCTGAAAAAGGAAGGGGTGAAATGGTTTTGCGGGATGGTTTCCTGAAAAAGGAAAGGGCGAAATGGTTTTGCGGGATGGTTGCTTGAAGAAGGGAGGGGTGAAATGGTTTTGTGGGATGGTTTCCTGAAAAAGGAAAGGGCGAAATGGTTTTGCTGGACGGTTTCCTGAAAAAGGAAGGGGTGAAATGGTTTTGTGGGATGGTTTCCTGAAAAAGGAAAGGGTGAAATGGTTTTGCTGGACGGTTTCCTGAAAAAGGAAGGGGTGAAATGGTTTTGCGGGATGGTTTCCTAAAAACGGAAAGAGTGAAATGGTTTTGCGGGATGGTTTCCTGAAAAAGGAGTGGGTGAAATGGTAGAGCTCAAAGGTCGTACAACTGTTGAATTAGTCGCGCAAACCGCTATACCCTCAAACTGCTTGAAAGGAGAATGCCGGGGCGTTTTGATGAATTTTTGCGTCAAAGTAGTTGGGTTAAATTTATGTTGCCGGATTTAATGTCGCATTCCCACAAGCGTAAAACCGTCCAACCTCTATTTTCAAAAAGGAGATTAATTTTCTTGTCCCTTAAAATATTTCTTTCCCGCTTTTTGTTCCAATACTCAGGATTTTGTTTAGGTACTGTATTTCGGCAGTGGTGTCCATGCCAAAAGCAACCGTCTGCAAAAACTGCAACTTTCTTTTTGATAAATACAAAATCGGGTTTGCCAACAACAGAGTAGTGTCTTCGCCAACCTGTTATACCGTTTGCTTTAAAAATTTCGATGAGTTTTTGTTCGGTTGATTTGTTGCCTTTGCTTTTAACCTTTTGCATCACGGCGCTTCTTTCCTCTTTTGAGAAGGTATCTGCCATATTTATTGAAGGTTGGATGGAAGTTCAATCATAAGCGATTTGTCTGTTTCCACTTCGTCAACTCTGCGGTTGTAAATAAGAACTAATTCTTTAAAACTTCCTGTTAGTTTGTCTTTGTCAAAACTGCTGATCTCATTAATGTTCTGCGAAACAAAACTTTCAATACTTTCAACTGCTATTTGCTGTTCGCTTGTTTGTTCAGCGATTTGTCTTGCACCGATTAGTTTGCTGTCGGGAACCAAAAGAAATGGCCTGAATCCTTGTCGTATATTGTGGCGGCATTTTTCGAATACTGGCGTCATTGGTGCAACTGTTACATGAAAAGCTGTATGACCAATAAGAAAATCCCCGGGACGCAGTGTTTGCAAATCGGCTGTGCTTCCGCCATTGTTTGATACCTCAATGTCAGGGAAACGTAATTCCAATTTTGCGCCTACCAAATGTTGGGCTACATATCCCGCTTTTCCTTCAGCTGTCGCTTCGGCAAGTAAGTTGTGAACGATATGCCATGTAGAAATTGAAGGATTGTATGTGAGTTTTATTTTTTGACGATTGTGGAAGTCGTTGACTCGCTCAACAAGAAATTGTATCATTGAATGAAGGACGTCATTTCTAATATCCTGGGTTTCATTTTCAAGTTTCAATGTTTTAAGAGCCGCAAGCAACACTTTTATCTCTGCCGGGCCGCCTCTGTTGGTTCTGCCGCCTTCTTTTGCAAAAGGTCTTTTTTCACCACATTCTTTAAGAATTGCAGCAACAGCCGATCCGCTTGCGCCTTTTATTTGCATTCCGCCTTCTGCAACATGGGCGCTAAAATCAAGGTTGAAGTCTTCGTTTTTTAGTCTGGATAACACTACAAGCGCTGTAGCTATACTACCATTGGCAGGTCCGCTATTTGCCTTTACAATTTTGAGTGAATTGTACCAATCTGTAAATGCTTTAGGAGGCTGTTGCATATAACTGGTTTAGGTTCTGTTCTTTTCTTAATTTTTCAATTTCGGGGTTTAAATAATTCTCCGCGATCCATGAAACCACAGGAACGCAAACAGCATCGCCAAAACCAAATAGCGCTTCGTTAACTGTGCCTGACAATTTAAAATCGTCAGCACCCATAAGTTTGGCACATTCCTTTGGCGTAAGCAACCGAATATTTATTTCACCATTACCCACTTCCAAAAGTATTTGCCTTGCGCTACCGCCTTTAGGTGTGCGAAGGCACCCTGCAATACCGTCAAAGCGGATTTCCGCCATTGATTTTCCGTTTCTTACCCGTCTGAATGCAGTCAGGTAGTAATATTTTTTTTGCTTTTTTAGTGCTAAAATTTTAGAAAGATGTCGATCAAAAGTTTGGTTCAATAAATAATCAACCCTTTCACGGCTCCACCAAATGGAATTTGATTTTGGAACATTTTCAATAACACTGCTTAAGTTATTGTTTACTGCCGGAAGTTTGGGTAATGTAGTGTTGATTGCCCAATGAATTTCCGGATTCTGTCGAATAAATTCAATTAGTTTGACTGGTCGTAGTTCTGTTTCTTGTAAATATTCGCTGATCTTTAATTTAGGTTCATCGGCTTGTTGTCCGACAATAAACAGTCTGACTCTGCTTTGAGGAACAAAATGAACGGCATCAATAAAAAAAACATCAACAGCATAGCCTATTTGGTTCAGGGCTATTAGTGCGTCTTTAATGTCCTGTCCATTGTTTGATGTAAGAAATCCTGCAACATTTTCGAGCAAAATTAGTGGAGGCTTTCTGTCGCCCATACTTTGCAAAATGTCAACAAAACCCCAAAATGCGGATGAGTGTTCGCCCTGAAGTCCTGCCCGTCGCCCGGCTAACGACAGGTCGGTACAAGGGAAAGAAGCCGTTGCAAGATCAACAGTTGGAATGTCATTTCCCGTTAGCTGGTGAATATCTTCCAACATAAAATGGTCGCCGGAATCTTGAAAATGGTTAAGATACAGCTTACGTTTTACAGGGTCAATATCGTTGGCTACCGTGGTTGTCCACCCGGCGCGGTCAAGTCCCGCCCGCATCAATCCAATGCCTGCAAAAAACTCAGCTACCTTCTTGGTTGTTGTCTGTGCTGCCATGTCAGTAAATCAAAGCGCAAAGTTAAGATTTTTTTCAAAGTCTTGTCGTATTGTCAGTTGTTATATTTCAAAACCGACCAAATCTTGTTACCATTTTTTTTGTCGGAAAATTGTCCCTGCAATTTTTGTCTTGCAATTTTTAGATGATTAATGGTACAAATCTTTTTTCCGGCAGTTTTCCTGAAAAAGGAAGGGATGAAATGGTTTTGTGGGATGGTTTCCTGAAGAAGGAATGGGTGAAGTGTTTTTGTAGGATGGGTTAATAAGACAATTTTTTTCCTTTTGGAACTTTTTTATTGGTCTTCTAATAACTGACGGCACTAAGTGTAAACCCGAATGGGAGACACAAAGTGTATATGAGGTGCTGGCGCTTGGTTATATCTAATCTTTTTTCGCTATTTTAGGAATTCGTATGTTTTTTGGACTAATAATCAGATAATTGGTTTTCTTCCCTGTGTCTTCTGACTTCAAAATTTCTTTTTCTACCAGGTCTTGCAAATCACGTAAAGCGGTATCTGTGGAACAGTTTGCAAGTTTCGCATAGTTTGAAGTTCTTAAAAATCCAACTTCATTTTCGTAATTGTCGTACAAATAGTTGATTATTTTGCGCTGTCTCTCGTTAATGGAAGTGAATTTATGTTTGTCCCAAAAATGCGATTTATCGAGTATAATTTCCAAATTCTTTTCACTCGCAAGTAAAGCCCTTTTAAAGCAATCCAAAAACCACAACAAATAATTTGTGATGTCACTTGTACCTTTCTGTGTTTTTTCGATTATTTCGTTGTAATGTTTGTGTTCCTTAAAAATTTGGTTCGACATGCTGTAAAATCGGATTTTACTTCCCTCGCTTCGAGCCAAAAACATATCCATGATTGCTCGTGCAAGTCGTCCGTTGCCGTCGTCAAAAGGGTGAATAGTTACGAACCAGAAATGCGATATAGCAGATTTCAGCACTAAATCAAGTTGATTTTTTGTGTTCAACCAATCGAGAAAAACGCTCATTTCATTTACAACTCTTTCTGCACCTGGAGCCTCAAAATGCACTTTTTCTCTTCCAAACCCTCCGGAAACCACTTTCATTCCGGACGACCGATAACGTCCTACGTCAATTTTTATATGCCCGCTGTAACCCGAATGAAATAATGCATTGTGCCAACCAAACAGTCGTTCTTCTGTAAGTTCCTTGTCATAATTCTGGGTTGCATCCAGAAGCACGTCAACTACTCCATCAATATTTCGTGGTATCGAAACATAATCAGTTCCTTCAATTCCCAGTTTTCGGGCAATTGACGAGCGAACAAGTTCAGGATTCAAGAATTCACCTTCAATTCTTGATGTGTCAACAACATCCAAAATCAGCGATTCCAATGTTGCACGTTCAATTAAGTCGAAACCCAGATTTTCCATACGTCCGAGCAATCTACCTTGTAAATGTCTCACTACGGCTATGATTGGTAAAATCTTTTCGTTGTCCCAAACAAAATTGTTCCAATTTTCTCTCTCGTGAATATACATAATCTTTTTCGCTGCAAATTTTGCGGTAAAAGTAGGGGTTTTTCACCGCAAAAGCAATGATTTTTACAAAATCAAATTTTTATCACACTGTTTTTTTGTGAATGTTTGAAATAATTTTGCAGGATAGCTTCCTGAAAAAGGAACGGATAAAATGGTTTTGTGGGATGGTTTCCTGAAAAAGGAAAGGGCAAAATGATTTTGCGGAAAGGTTTCCAGAAAAAGGAAAGGGTGAAATAGTTTTGCTGGATGGTTTCCTAAAAACGGAAAGAGTGAAATGGTTTTGCGGGATGGTTTCCTGAAGAACAAAAGGGTGAAATGTTACCAGCATTACATTTTATCATCTTTTAGGCTCAACTAATTTTACCGATTTGTCAATATTCTGAAAATCTGAAATATCACTTGTAAGCAAATCGGCTTTTAAATACTTTGCAGTTGCTAAAATCAATGCATCGGGCAATTTTATCTTTTTTTGCTTTCGATATTCAATTGCTGTATCAGCAATCTCTCTGTTAAGATTTACTATTTCGATACTATTCAATATCTGATTTACAATCTCCTTTTCTTCATTATCCTCAAAATTGTACCCTTTTGTTTCAACATAGCTGATTATTGAAGTGTACAGATAATCATATTCATTTACAATATCCTGTGTTGAAACAATCCCTTTTGATGCGTCAATTATGACATTGCTATCCAATAAACCTTTATTCCCACTCATCTCTTAATTGTTTTTGCCAGGTTACTGAATTGTCGATGTTTCTGAAAATGCCTTTTTGCCGGGCATTTGATAAAGCAAGCAAAAACAATTGCTTGTTATAATTACCTTTTGTTTCCGGTTCACTATAAAGCAATATCACCTTAACCTTTGCATTGTCAGTTAACTGATATTGCAATGGTATTTTAATCGCACTGTGATTAACTATTGTTTCAAATTCTATTGCCTTCATGATTATAAAATTTTTGTAAAAGTACAACATATTGAACAATTACCTGCGCATCACAAACATCCAATTTTAGCGTTAACATGGCTGGAAGCCCCATTAGCGCTTGATTCTATTTCCATAATTTCTCCATCTCCTCCAGGGTTTTGCCTTTGGTTTCGGGAACCAATTTCCACATGAACCAGGCGGCCAGAAGTCCCATCACGCCATAAATCAAGTAAGCAAAACCGTGATTGAATTTTTCGATCAGGAAGGAGGATTTATCCAGAATCGGGAAGGTTGACGAAATGATGTAGTTGGAAATCCATTGTGCAGCAACGGCTACAGCCATCGCCCTTCCACGGATATGGTTCGGGAAAATTTCGGCTAACAAAACCCAGGTTACCGGTCCCCACGATACTGCAAAGCTGGCAACATATCCCAACATGAAAATCAGCGAGGCCAGTCCCATGGATTTAAAAAAGAAGGTAAATCCCAGGGCAAACATAAACATGGCCATACCAAGCGCACCAATAATTTGCAGGGGTTTGCGCCCAAATTTATCCACGGTCAATATGGCAACAACGGTAAATGTGAGGTTGATAACGCCGACGATGATGGTCTGAAGCAGGGCAGCATCGGTGTTGGAACCCATGTTCCTGAAAATTTCGGGAGCATAATACAAAACCACATTTATTCCAACGAACTGCTGAAAAACAGAAAGCAAAATCCCGATTACGATGACCACAAAACCGTATGAAAAAAGCTTTCCTGAATGACTGACAAGGGTTTCGCGTATCTCTGCAAGAATGATATTAGCCTTTTCAGCGCCGTTTATTCTTGTCAGAACGCGAAGGGCTTTTTCAGGATTATTTCGGATAACGAGGTAGCGTGGTGTTTCGGGAACGAAGAACAGAAGAACCAGGAAAAATGAAACCGGGATAAGCTCTGACGCAAACATCCAGCGCCAGCCGACAGCATTTATCCAACTGTCGTCGCCCTGGAGGGCGATGTAATAATTGACAAAGTACACCACCAGCATCCCGAAAATGATGGCAAACTGGTTCCACGAAACAAGTTTTCCACGGATTTCGGGCGGTGAAATCTCGGCAATGTACATGGGCGAAAGCATGGAAGCCAGCCCCACGCCAATACCTCCGATGAACCTGTAAATAACAAAATGTACGATGAATCTGTGGTCGGCTTCGCCAATGGGTCTGAACCCCATTTCGGGCATAGCTGAACCCAATGCTGAAATGAAAAACAGAATGGCAGCCAGGATTAGCCCTTTTTTCCGGCCTAAGTAAAGGCTGACCAGGCCGCCGGTGAAACCTCCGAAAATGCACCCGATGAGGGCACCCGACACCACAAAACCGAGCCATGAATTGGCCGCGGTTTCCGACCATCCCCAGGGTTCGATGAAAACCTTCTCTAATGAAGATACGGTTCCCGAAATAACCGCCGTGTCGTACCCAAAAAGCAGCCCGCCCAAAGTAGCCACGAGCGTGAGCGACATCACGTAAAACCTGCTGTTTGCCTGCATTGTAAGTGATTTTTAAATGTAACGGGTTATTAGCTGTTCTATCATTTCCTGCTTGCCACTGATCATGGCTGGTTCACCATATAAGGCTGCAATCTGGCAGAGATTTTCAAGAGTGAGTTTTCTGTTTTCAAAATCTTTTCCTTGGGGAGATTCAAAGGAGGCATAACGCAGTTGTTTCATTTTCAGATAATCCGATTCTTTCAGAATTTTATCAGCGATGATCAGGGCACGGGCAAAGGTGTCCATCCCCGAAATATGGGCGATAAAAAGATCTTCGGCGTCGGTGCTGTTGCGGCGGAGTTTGGCGTCAAAATTTATCCCTCCGTGGGTGAATCCACCAGCCTGAAGGATTTCGAGCATAGCCTCGGTCACTTCGTAAATGTTGGTCGGAAATTCGTCGGTGTCCCACCCGTTTTGATAATCGCCTTTGTTGGCATCGATGGAGCCAAGCAGCCCGGCATCGGAAGCCATCCTGAGCTCGTGGGCAAAGCTGTGCCCGGCAAGGGTAGCGTGATTTACCTCAATATTCAGTTTGAAATCGTTTTGCAGGTTGAATTTATTCAAAAATCCGATCACCGTCTGAACATCAAAATCGTACTGATGCTTGGTTGGTTCCATGGGTTTGGGTTCGATGAGGTAAGTTCCCTTGAAACCCTTGCTGCGCCCGTGATCTCTGGCCATCGAAAGGAAAATGCCGAGGTGTTCAATCTCCTTTTTCGTGTTGGTGTTGTGCAATGACAAATACCCTTCACGGCCTCCCCAGAAAACATAATTGGTTCCCGCTAATTCGATGGTTGCTTCGATGGCATTTTTTATCTGAACAGCAGCATTGGTCACCACGTGAAAATCAGGATTGGTGGCTGCGCCGTTCATATAACGTGGGTTTGAGAAAACATTGGCAGTTCCCCAAAGCAACTTTACACCAGTTTGTTCCTGGTATTTTTTAGCCATCGGGATAATCTGTTCAAGGCGTTTTTCGATTTCGAAAACACTGCCATCGCCAACCAGATCGGTGTCGTGGAAACAATAAAACGGGGCGCCGGTTTTGGTAATAAACTCAAAAGCGGCCTCCAGACGGTTTTTGGCCTTCTCCAGCTTATTGGCAGGACTATCCCAGGCAAACGACCGTGTTCCAGGGCCAAAAGGGTCGCCCCCTTCGCCGCAGAAGCTGTGCCAGTAGGCAATGGCAAACCGTAAATGTTCCTTCATGGTTTTATTGCCGACCACCCGGTTTTCGTCGTACCAGCGAAATGCCAGCGGATTTTTTGAATCAGCACCTTCAAACCTGATTTTTCCAATTCCTTTAAAATATTCCATCGTTATTTTGAATTTGCGTGTTTAAAATTTTAATCCAGCGAAAGTAAGCATTTAAAAGCCGTTCACGAATCTGTGGATCAGGTTCGATGACTGATTTCTGCAAAAGGCCGGTAAAACATTCGTCAAAATTTTTGTAAAATCCCGCACCATAAGCGGCGGCGCGTGCCGCTCCAGCCGAACCATCGGTGTTGTACAATTCGATGGTCGTATTCGTTAATGACGAAAGTGACAGGCAGAAAATAACACTTAAAAACATGTTTGCCTGTCCGGCACGGATTTTCGCGGGTTTCATACCCATTCCTGATAAAATGTCAATTCCGTAGTTGAAAGCGAAAACAACGCCTTCCTGAACAGCCCTAAAAAGGTGTTCTTCGCGGTGCTTGTTGAAATCGAGGTTGTGAAATGATGCTCCCGGTAACCTGTTTTGCAACATTCGTTCAGCGCCGTTTCCGAAAGGAAGAAAAAGCAGATCGTCCGAGCCGGGTTCAATGCCTGAGGCTTTCCGGTTCATCCCATCATAGCCCGAAACGCCTGTTATTCTTTTTATCCAGCTGTTGGAAATACCGGTTCCATTGATGCATAAAAGCACACCCAACCTGGGATTTGCGGCACTGTGGTTGACATGTGCGAAAGAATTTACCCTTGAGAACGGATCGGATTTTATTTCGTCAGTAACTCCGTACACCACCCCCGAAGTGCCCGCCGTCGCTGCAATTTCACCTGGATTAAGCACATTCAGCGAAAAGGCATTGTTGGGCTGGTCGCCGGCACGGTAGGTCACCGGAATATTTTCGCGGAAACCGAGCTCCTGAGCTGCCGATTTCGACAGGAAACCCTGAACTCCAAATGTCGGCACAATATCAGCGATGAGCGATGAATCAATTCCAGCCGATTCAAGCACGAAATCAGCCAGGTTGTCCTTCATAAAATCCCACATAATTCCTTCTGAAAGCCCGGAAGTGGTGGTTTTGATTTCACCCGTCAACATCAAAGCCAGGTAGTCGCCGGGCAGCATGATTTTGTGTATTTTTTTGTAAACATCTGGTTCGTTTTCTTTTATCCAGGCCAGTTTCGACAAGGTAAAATTACCGGGTGCATTCAGCAGGCGGGTCATACATTTTTCTTCTCCCGCTTTCGCGAAAATTTTGTTACCGGTTTCAACGGCACGGCTGTCGCACCAGATGATAGAAGGCCTCACCGGCTGGAATTTTTTATCTACAGCCACCAAACCGTGCATCTGGTAGCTTATCCCGATAGCTGCAACGTCATTTCCGGTTATTTTTCCGTTGGATAAAGCTTTCCGGATTGCAAGTTTCGTGTTTTCCCACCAGGTTGCAGGATGTTGTTCAGCCCAGCCCGGTTGCGGAGCCATTATTTCCATTTCGGTGTTGGGATAACTTGCCGAAGTAGCTATTTTCCCATTTTCGACTTCCAAAATGGATGCCTTCACCGATGAACTACCCAAATCAATTCCTAAAGTGAACATACCATGATTTTTTGATGTAAAATTTAAGATTAACGATTTTTGATTTTTGATTTTGAAAAAGTAAACCAATCTATCGAAAACATCTGATCATCTTCTCCGTAAAAATGCAGCCAAAGGGCATGAACTCCGGTAGCATTTTTTACAGGAAAAGTCAACACCTGCCATTGATCTGATTTCAGTGGTTCTATTTCAAGAATTGCCAGCCTTGTTTGCCAGGGTTTGTCGAGCGACAACACCATCTTCCCTCCTTTTGCGCCCGTTTTGATCTTAACGGAGATACTGTCAACACCATCAACAAAATCGATGTATTTAAATGCAGCCTTGTCTCCAGAGTGGATTTTTGTAAGCATTTCCGAACCGGTGTCAAATTGCTCAATCCGGAGGTTCCCGTTCAGAATACAGGCCCAGTCTGCCTCAATCCTCGAATCTGCCGGCAAAGGACCTGCTGCTCCCTGCGAAGTCATTTCCACCTCAGGAATAGATCCGTCATCAAGAATCTGAACCGTCTCCACACAGGCTTTTCGCATGGTATTGCAACCATGGGTTGACCGGTGATAAAAAACATACCACTGGCCGTTGAATTCAGCCAGAGAGCCATGATTGTTCCAGTTTCCCGGATTACAGTGGTTGTTGTCGATAATTACACCTCCGTATTTGTAAGGACCAAAAGGATTTTCTGAGGTAGAATAGCCAATGCAGGTAGGGATATCGCCGCGTGAAATGTCAGCATAAACCAAATAATACAATCCGTTGATTTTGGTCAGGAAAGCCCCTTCATGAAAGTGATGCTCATTTTCGGTGATGATGCTGTCTTTGACCGAGCCCGGTTCTAATTCAATCATATTTTGTTTCAACATACCCATTTTCAGGGTAAACTGACCCCACAAATAATAAACAGTTCCGTCAGTGTCGGTGAATATTGCCGGATCGATCTGGTTATAACCTTTCAAATCGATGCTTACACCGTCATGAAAAGGACCAGCAGGTCTTTCGGAAATTGCCACCCCTTCGGCAAAATTCCTGTCGGGCTGGCAATAGTACAAAAACCAGGTTCCATCCCTGTACGCGGCATCTGGTGCATAAAGAACAATGTCGTTGTAAGGAACACCATCACCTGTGCCTGCCGACGAAAAAATGTCTTCAACCAGTTGCCAGGATTTGATGTCGCTGGTCATCAGCAAATGATGCCGGTTTGAGCAATAATATCCGCAACTTTCATCCAATGATCCATAAACGTAAAGCCGGCCGTCGTTCCAAACCCTGGCTGACGGATCGGCAATGTAAACACCTGGTGGAGAAATGGGGTTTTGGGAATAAAGACATTTTATACAAAGCAATGCTAATAAACAGACTGGAGAAACAGCTATTATTGAAAATTTCCTTTTCATATTAGTCCAATTTCTTTGGTAAAACAGATGGATACAATTGGTCAATGGTTTGTTTCCAATAGAAAAAAGCTGCCTGATCGGGTTGCTTTTTCAAACGGTTAAGAAAATTCCATTCTGGTAGCAAAATATCCATTGTTACCGGTTCTGATGGATCATGCTTTTTAATGGATTGAATTTCCTGGTTTTTAATTAGTACCGATAAAAAAGCTGCTTTTGCTGCAGCAGTAACAGCATGGTCAATCGTAAATTTTCCCTGCATCAGATAAGCGTTCATGGCTTTAATCCCCTGCTGTAACTCATAAAACCTGCTTTTATGTGGTTCAGTTTTATTTCTGTCACGAAGTGCCAGCAAACGTGATGTTTGTAAAATGTCATCCAACACTTCGTCAACGTTTAAATTAAGTTGACGGTAAGATATTTCAGCCATGACGAATGATGTAAAACTTTTCCTGATAACATGCAAATCATCAGCTACGTCGAATAACATTCCGATATCAAAAAGTTGTTTGATGATATCGAGAGACTTCCCCCGATTGTATCGGATACCTGTTGTGTTAGGGGCAAAGGCAGTGAGTTTGTCACCAAGGAGAGATTCTGAATCGGGAACTGTCACAAGCACTGGCTCATCAACATCAATCCAGGAAGAAACAACAGGAATTTTGCACAGGTTAGGATAAAGCTGATTTTCAAACAAAACATCCAGTAAAATTTTATTGCTGGTTTTATTTAAGGCAGAATCGTATTGAATTTCATAGTGGGTTTTTGGAACAGATGAATTCTGACTTCTTTTTTGATCGAGATTCCATTTAGTAAATCTACCATTTGTAACCAATTCATCCAACACATTTTCTATTTCAATTTTTTTGGCATTGGTAACGATGTCAACATCAACAGAAAAACGACGTGCTTCTTTCAGAAGCAACACAAGACTGGTTCCTCCTTTAAACACAAAGTTCAGTTGGCTACCTGCAAGCAGCTCAACAAGATGAAGTGCGAAGATCATTTTCTCACACACCGCTGGATTCAATCCTGAAAACTCAGCTTTCTGCC
>CALFEP010000148.1 GCA_937950125.1 uncultured Bacteroidota bacterium | reverse complement strand
AAGGCTGCAACATTGCAAGAAAGGGCAACGCCTTTTCTGATAAAGGAGACAGCTGGCCACTCCTCAGCCTGAAAGGCTGATACAACGGAACTTATAGCCTGTTGCACCCTTTCAGGGTGCTTTGGTCGACCGGATTAACCTTATCTATGATGTTTAAGGCTTTCAGCCTGATTCGACATGACCACAGCGGCTCTTTTCAGCCTAAAAGGCTGCAACATCGCAAGAAAGGGCAACGCCATTTCGTAAAACGACACCACGCGACTCCTCCTCAGCCTGAAAGGCTGAAACAACGGAGCTTATAGCTTGTTGCACCCTTTCAGGGTGCTGTGGCAAGCGGGAGCATTCTTTTCTTTGATGGTTCAGGCTTTCAGCCTGATTCAGCATGACCAGAGCAGCACCTCTCAGCCTGAGGTAGCTGAGCTTCTGTACTGAGCTTGTCGAAGTATGTCGAAGCTAAGGCTGCAACATTGCAAGAAAGGGCAAAGCCCTTTCTGATAAAGGAGATGTCTGGCCACTCCTCAGCCTGAAAGGCTGAAACAACGGAACTTATAGCCTGTTGCTCCCGTTCAGGGTGCTTTAGCAGATGGGTGCATTCTTTTCTTTGATGGTTCAGGCTTTCAGCCTGTGATTTCCTCAACTCAGCGAGAATGGCAAAGGCGTGTTCATGGAGTCCGAACATTCAGGCTTTTGAATCCTTTGTCATACAATCGGATAAAATGCATCTTTAATTTGTTTCACGCTGTGCGAATTGCCCGAAAACAGAACGCTCACAATGTCGAAGCGGGCTTCGAGGCTAATGTTTTTTCGTTGAATATAAACGTCGGCAGCACGGATCAGGGCTTTCTGCTTGGTGCGGGTTACATTTTCCTCAGGCTCGCCAAAGTAGTTGGAGCGGCGGGTTTTTACCTCAACAATCACCAGGAATTTTCCATCCTGGGCAATGATGTCGATTTCGTTTTTGCCGGCATGCCAATTGCGTTCCAGGATTTTATAGCCAAGCCCTTCAAGGTATTGCACGGCCAAATCTTCTCCCAGGTTGCCGGTTTCGTTGTGGTCAGCCATGGTATCTTATTTTTGTATAAAATCAAGTGTTGATAGCTTGCTAACTTTCAATGTCGCTTCCCTTCCCATTATCAGCGCCCGGTTGAGGTGGGTGTGTCCGGCAGGAAAGCCGAAGCAAACCGGAAAATTTAAGCCTGAAACGGCATCCAGCACAATTTCTTCCACCAACAAACCAAAGCCAGGGTCGTGGTCGTCTTCCATGTCGCTTAGGGTTCCAACCACCAAACCAGCAAGCTTATCAAACATGCCGGCGCGTTTCATGGTAATCATGATCCTGTCAAAACGGTAATATTTTTCACCCACATCTTCCAGAAACAGGATTTTTCCTGCTGTTTCGATCTGTGAACGGCTCCCCGCAAGGCTTGCCACAATAGCAGCGTTGCCGCCGGTCAGCGAACCGTTGGCTTCTCCAGGCCGGTTCAGCGGGTGAACATCAATCTGATAGCCGATTTTTAGTCCTGTGACGGCCTGCAACAATGTATCCAGGTTAGGATCAGCCTGGCCAGATTTCTCAAAATATAGCGGCATAGTGCTGTGAAGGCTTTCTATGCCGAACAGGCTTGAAATGTGGCAACTCAGCACGGTGATGTCGCTGAATCCGGCAATCCATTTGGGTTTTTTTATAAAATGGCTGAAATCGAGCCTGTCAACAATCCGGATGGCGCCGTAGCCACCGCGGGCGCACAGGATCATTTTCACTTCCGGGTCGTTGAGCATTTGCTGGAAATCGGCAGTGCGGGTTTCATCGGTACCCGAAAAACGGAAGTATTTATCTTTAACATGATTGGACAATTTCACCCTGAATCCTTTGTTTTCCAACACCTTTACGGCATTGTCAACCAGTTCGGGGTCGATGTTTTTCGCGGGCGCAGGTATTCCGATGCAATCGCCGGGTTTGATATATTCTGGTGTGATCATTTTCTTTAAATTTTCAAAAAACAAAAAACAAATAAACTTCAAAACTCAAAAACAAAAAACAAATAAACTCCAAAACTCAAAAAACAAATAAGTTCAAAAACTCAGAAAACAAAAAACAAATAAACTCCAAAACCCAAAATGGAAAAAATTCAAATTCAACACATGATTCAGTTTTAAAGCATTGATATTTAATTTTTTGCGACTTGCTTGAATTTTTGATGTTTATCAAACCTAACAGGTTTTATAAACCTGTTAGGTTTCCCTTACTCAGTTTGATATTTTATGTTTTTAAAATTGGAATTTACCTGCCTTCGTGCCTTTGGCAGGCAGGTTTGTGATTTGTAAATTGAATTTTGTTATTTTACTTTTTCCACCACAATCATCCTGTAATTCCTGTCCAGCCATTCATTAATCAAAGTCCTGAAATCGCTGAATTCGCCGGGCTCGATGGTTTTTTTGGTCAGCCTGAGTTCACGTTCAATCATCACTTTATCACCTTTTGCAGAAATGATAATCCTCACGGAGCCGGTTTTGTTGCTGATATTTACATTTTCCTTCTTATTTACAAATTCATATCCATCCGGAATTGTGAGTGTAAACGAATATTTTTCATTCAACTCGCCGGGGATAATGAAAGGATCGGTGCGTGTGGACTCGAGGTATGAAATATGCCAGCTTTCGAAGCCGTTTTTCATCGCTGGAATGTCAAACCTATACAGTCCGGCTTTTTTGCTGAAAGGTTCATCTTTGCTTACTTCCAGGTCGATTTCGGATTTTGCATCGTTCGAACTGATGATCTTAACGGCCTTGTCGCCTTTTTTCACCAGGTTGCCCGAAATTTTATCCTTGATGATGGTTTTGTCAGTGTTCATGGCCAGAAACGGGTTTGCATTTCCCGAAATTTCCAAATGGAGTTTTCCTGTCATGCTCAATGTGTCACTTATAAAATATTCCCCTGTGACAAGAATTTCATTTTTCGGCGGATTCGGTTGATAAGTTAAAAAAGGTTTGTCTTTTTCCAGCCCAGCCAGTACTTCGCTGGTCAATGTGGTGGCCAGGTTTTGTTCGTTCAGGATTGTTACTGAAAGGTAAATATCGCCCTGTGATTTGGTGGAAGCCAGCACGTAAGCGTTTTCAAACAAAAGCAGGTTGCCCTGTTTTTCATCAAAAAACGCTGAAGGGCAGGAAATCACCGGCCTCGACGAGATATTTACCCTGTTGAGCAAGGCCGAAAGCAGAATAGCTTTTTCCAATTCGGTTCCGCCGTTGCTATGCCAGGTTTCTTCAGGGGTTCTAACCCTGAACCCGGAATATTTCAACGAGGTTCTGTTCGTAGCAATGTTTTCTGTAACTTCTTGCTGTATATTGGTCAAAACTGTGATTTCATCAGAACTTTGTTTTCTGATGGTATCGGCAAAAGCTATCATATTATCAGATAACACCAGGTCAAACGCTGGCTGTGAGGTCAGGTAGGAGATCACATTTTCCACTTTATCAACCATACTAAAGGTAAGACGGGGAACATTTTCGAGGAACTTAGGCTTATAGTTTTCCTGTGGTGCGGCCTTTATTCCGGCAAACTTCCAGGTATAAACTTTCTGACTTCCCAAAATCATGATTTCAGGAGCAGTACGTAGGTTGAACATTTTGAAGTATAACTCCACGTCGGCAGGCACTTTTACAACGACATCCATTTCCTGAACGGGAGATGACTCCTGAATGATTTCATTGCCCATGAGAGCGGGCATAAATCCAGGCAAAGAGGATATCGTATAATCGAGATAAATGGTTGCCCCAATTTCGAGGCCTGTGTGTGTGACAACCATTTCGCGAAGAAAATTGTCAGCTGCCGAATGTGCTGCCTCGAAAGGCAAAACCTCGTTGAAGGCATTGGGAGGGGTAATCACTTTCGTGCTGTCGGCCATGATGGTGTAAGCTTCGTTGATTTTCAGGGTTTGAAAATCGGTGTTGTAAATGATGAACGTTTCGCCGTAAAGCCTGTTGAACGACATGTAGCTCTGCAACTTCAACTGTTTTACACACCTGAAATCCATTGAACCATCGGCATTCAGAATATATTCTTTGACAATTTTTTCGAAAACTGCTTCTGCATCTTCATGTTGAGCTTTTATGGTCAAAAACAGCAGAACGGATACAATGACCAGCAATGTCTTTTTCATTTTTCTCAATTTTAAATTTAGAAACGATTATTTCACCAGAATGATGGGGGTTTCAGCTAATTCTTTCTGAGCGCCCACGGCCGCTCTATAAGAAGGCCAGTCGGAGGGTTCGTAAACCCGTTTGTTGAGCACAATTTTCTGCTCCAGCTGAAGCTGATTGCCGGTTTGCTTATACCAGCCCTTGTATGAGGCTGCGGGGCCATCGTTGTCTTTGTCCCACGAAGTTATCGTTGCCTGGTAATCTTCGGGCAGGATAATGGTTTCCTTAATTTCAACCAGCCGGCTGCAACGGTCACGGAAACCGTATTTGCGTTGTTTTATTTCGTTGTAAACATACAAATGGCCTTGACCACGGCTGAACAGATTGTTGGCAGTAAGCGGAACAAACGCCATTTTATCTTCCCCGGTAAAAGCATATTTCGGGATTTTGTATTTTAATTTTATTTCGATGGGGCCAGCCATGTAGTCTATTGGATTTTCACCATAATTCATTTCAACAATCTCTGATTTTGGATTTATCCTGAGCAATTCAGCTTCAAGGCTTTCTTTCCATTCGGTTTTATAGTTTCGGGTAAAAATTCCACGGATAGCTGCATCCGTCTGCCCTTCTGCAATAATAGTAAATTCGCCTTCAAGGGTTCCATCGGCTTTGAGGGTAGATGTTCCTGAAATCTTCAGGTAATGGTTTTCTGGAGGCGACACAGGTGTAATCATCAGGTCGGCGCCTTCTGGCACGCCCATCAGATAATTTTGCTGCTGCTCGGCGCTTGACCAGAGTTCGCGCAGAAACGGAACCCAGGTGGGATCGAGCAGGTGGTATTTTCCATCTGACAATTTCACCACTGTAACGCTGTGATTGAACTGGTCGGCGGGAATGTCCTCGATGCGGGAGCCGGCCATGGTCATTGCAGGGTACGATTTAAAACCGGCAGCGCGCAGGAAAGCAACCAACAGGCTGGCTTTGTCTTTGCACACTCCGCAGCGGTCGCGGAAGTTCATGTCGGCGTTGTGCAGGGTGTAACCTTCGCCTTTACCCATCGAAATACCCGAATAGCGCATGTTGTCGGCCACCCAGTGGGTGAGTATAGAAACGCTGTCCATTTCGTTGGCAGCGGTCTTCAACAAGTCGTTCACCTTTGCCTGCACTTCCGGAGTGGGATTAAAACTTCCGTAATCTTCGTTTACACCATAAAACCAAAGTGATTTGGCTTCCCAGTCGGGGCTTGTGGATAAGAGCAATTTGGGTGCAATGTCCGAAATGTCCACCATTCCAGGCTCACGTTTGATGGGCATGATGTCTTTTTTAACGAAAGTGTAAACATTATTCCCGTTTTCAAACCGCATTTTGCTCTGACATTCGCCATGATAAAACTCAAATTGCAATGGTTTGTCAGCCGGAATTTTTGTGATGTAAACTTTTTCCAACACAGGATCGGAGCTCCAGAAAGGCACGATGTCGTAAAAATGGCCGCGCATGGGCGGAATGTATTTATCATCATCGTTTTCGGTGAGCAGGGCGTAGGTAAACCCTTTTTTGAAATACTCAATTTCGATGGCATCACCAGGTTCCAGCCGGCCAACCTCGATCATCTGCTCGCGGGCGCCCCAGTATATGGCACGTGCCGGGGCAGGATAATCCAGCACTTTCGACAAATCGAGGGTTTCGATGGTTCCATCACAACGGTAAATGGCAGCCTTTTTTATTTCAACAAAAGCCGACAATGGGTCGTAACCAATCTCGATGACCCTTTTTTCAAGCGCGCCTTTTTTTGTAAGAATTTTGAATAGCTGATGGGTGTAAAAATAACTCAACCCGGTATGCTGCACTTCAACCGTGGTGCTGTCGAACACCACCAGGACGTTGCTTCCCGGGAAATCATCAGCTGTGCCAGCCATTTTTAGTCGTTCTTCAACAGGATTGGCCAGCATTGAAAATCCTGTAAATAATCCAATTAGTAAAACATGAAATTTTTTCATAGTTGTTGTAGATCGTAAAATTTGCCGGTAAAGGTATGAAAAAGTCTTAAGTCG
>CALFEP010000147.1 GCA_937950125.1 uncultured Bacteroidota bacterium | reverse complement strand
AAAGCCTACGAACACAACCCGATCCTGACTCCGGGCGCGCCCGGTTCATGGGATGAAACCTATGTGGGCGCTCCACAAATAATTGTTTACGATGGCGTTAAATATCTTTTTTACCTTGGGCACAATGCCTCAATAAAAATGTCGGTCGGGATGGCAACAAGTCGGGATGGAATTCATTTTACGAAGTTTGAGGGGAATCCGGTGCTCGCTCCTGACGGAAAGGGCTTTGATGCCATGCAGGCTTCCCCGGGCAGGGTGATAAAAATGGATTCAATCTGGGCAATGTATTACAACGGTCAGGAACTGGTAGTTTACTCACCCGGAGCTTACATTGGTAGAGCCACCGCAAAACAGATTACCGGCCCGTGGACAAGAGACGAAAATCCGGTTTTATCAGGAGGTAGCAGGGGGGAATGGGATGCAGGTTTCATCATCCCAAGTTCGGTTTTGGCGTTGGAAGATGGCACTTACCGGATGTATTACACGGGGGGAACAGATCTTTTGAAATGGGGAGATTTCTATGTCGGCATGGCATCCTCGGCCGACGGAATTCATTGGGTTAAATACAACGATCCTGCTACTGAAAAACATCCTTTCAGCGAAAGCGACCCGGTGTTGATGCCCGGCAACCGGGGTGAATGGGACGGGAGCGATCTCTGGATGCCTCATGTTATTAAAATCCACGGAGGATATGGGATGTTTTATGGAGGAACCCCCGAAGATGCCAGCTCGGAAGCCAACGAAATGAGCGCCATAGGCTATGCATCAAGTATTGATGGAATCCATTGGGAAAAATATTCCGGAAACCCCATCCTTCAATCATCTGACGATTCGCATTTCAAGAAAAAAGGAATTACCGGCGGAATTGAAAATCCCTGGGTGATTTACACGGATTCGATGGGTTTCCTGTATTATGATTACACAAATTCACCGGGTGGAATTGGCGTAGCGACAGTAGAATTGAAGTAGCTAAACGGCAGAGATTATGAATAAACTATTTTTAAGTCCAGTCCACCCGGACTCATTATTTCAAGTTCAGTTTTTTCTATGACTAAAAAGTTTTCAGCATTTTAGGTAAAAGCCAACGATAAAAATCTACCTTTGAGGCAATTGTCACTATTGTGGGATATCGGGGACACTTTGGGCTTAGCCATTCTATTAATTATCAGAATGAAAGACCAACGGAGTTAAAAATTTAAAAAATTTGTCTTATGAAAGGGGTAATAGCAAACTGTTTGAAAGAGGTGGTTACTTTGAAATTTGGAAATTCAAAATGGAACGAAATCATGGTTGCCTCAGGGCTTAATCCAAATATGGCTATTCTTTCATCACTCGACCTTGATGATGCCGTAGTTGTTAACGTTGTCAAAAATTCATGTCAAATGCTGCACATGACCCTGGAGCAGGTTGCCGACATGTTTGGCGATTATTGGATGAATTCATTTGCCTTAAAAATGTACAGACCTTATTATGGATCAAACACTTCGGCCCGTGAGTTTCTTTTAAAGATTAGTGAAATTCATGCAGAGGTTACCAAAAATATTCCCAATGCCCGACCGCCCAAATTTGAGTATGAATGGAAAAACGAGAACACCTTGATACTTACCTACCTTTCGCCAAGAGGGCTGATTGATTTTGTTGTAGGATTGGTGAAAGGGGTGGGAAAATATTTTCATCAGAGATTGTCAGTAAGAAAGATTTCAAGCACAAAAGTAGAGGTTGTTTTTCAATAAATGAGTCTAATCTGTTTAATTCGCAAACATTACACAAACAGGAATTAAACAAGGCATTAAATAGGGGATTTCTCCTTGCAAAACAAAGCCTGCCTGTCGGTTTACCCAGAAACTTCGCGGGCTTTGTTTTGCAGTCGAAATTTTAGAGAAATTTCGACTGCTCCATTTGCGCACGGTGTAATATCAGACCTCCTGACCCGATGTTGATTTTCTGTCAATTACAAGAAGAGATTCGTAGTTTTTTCTGTCGCAATTATGAGACTTCTCCATCGCTTTACTAAATAACACAGTACCATAAAAAGATGAATGTCAATAAGATGGGGATTCCTCCCTTATTTCGACTAAGCTCAATACAAGTCGGTACTAATGACACATTTTTGTAAAAAGCTGAAATTCATAAATTTGGGGATTCCTCCCTTATTTCGGTAAAGCTCAATACAAGTCGGTCGGAATGACCGGTGGAGCTTTTTAGTGGGGGGGGTAGAATGCGGGCGGCGAAGCCGCCCGCATTCTACCCCCATATTACCCTGTATGCCAGGTCATTCCGACCAAAATCCCGCCTTAGGCGGGATTGCAGGGAGGAATCCCCTTGTCATAACACCTTGAGTTACCAATTATTTCGGGAATAATGCCTCGGAATGACCTTTTCACCATTTATTCGCAAAGGGGGGGAGAGTGCGGCGGCGAAGCCGCCGCACTCTCCCCCCAGTCCCCAGCAGCAACCAGGTCATTTCGAACGAAATCCCGCAAAATGCGGGATTGAAGTGAGAAATCCCCAGTAGTTAGCAACATTTTCATTTCGTACGCCAAAACAAGCGTAACGCAGTTTTGAAGGGAAACCTACTTACCTTTTACAGGTAACCGGCAGGCAGGAATCTAATATTTTGCGACAATGACTTCTTCGTCGGGTCAGGAGTTCTGAATATTGTTCCTCTTCAAAACTTCCAAATTTTATTCTTGCTTTCCCAGAAGCGTCAACTTCTGAAAACGTTCCTTAAACAAATCCCAACGTTTGTTAGACAAATCCCTGCGTTCAACAAACGCGTTCATATTTGCCTTTCGGCGAAAGTAACTTTGTTTTCATTAACTTAAAAAACTTATGCACATGAAAACAAGAACTTTACTATCCCTGGTTTTAACACTATCAGCGATTATCCTTGTTGGCCAACCGGCGCAAAAATTACCTGCTGAAAAAAAATCCCGTCAGGATATTCCGGAATGGGTTAAAAACCGGAAATGCTATAAGCGGGTCGAGTGGTTTAACACCCAGCGGGCATGGCCGTATGATACTATCCCGGTATTTCAGTATTCAAATGAATTGAGCCGGGAAATCAACCAAGTGAAAAACAATAATTCGAAGGGAAATGAAGATATGTCCTGGACATCCATTGGCCCGGCAGGTCAGCAATGCGGCACTACCACCTGGGGATTTGTCAGCGGTAGAGCCAAAGCCATCGCAGTTCATCCATCTGATCCTATGACACTGTACATCGGCGCTGCAAATGGTGGGATATGGAAAACCACCGACGGAGGCCAAAGCTGGCTGGATATCGGGAATGACCTTGCTTCGCTGTCGTTCGGAGCCATCGCCATCGATCCCAACAACCCCGAAACCATTTATGCCGGTTCGGGCGAGGTTTGTTATTTCCTTGGATTTATCGGCTTTAACGGAAAAGGGATTTTTAAATCAACCGATGGTGGAAATTCATGGAATCAGATCACCGAAGGGATCGGGTCAGTAACCAGCTTTGGCGATCTCGTCGTGAGTCCTTTCAATTCAAATGTTTTGCTCGCCGCGTTGGCCAGTGGCAATTATTATACGGGTGATTTACCCAACGAAGGCCTCTGGAAAAGCACAGACGCCGGCGAACACTGGGAAAGGATTTTAGATGTGCAGGATGCTTTCGATATTGCTTTCCATCCGACCGATGCAAACAAGGTTTTTGCGGCTGTTGGGGGAGGAAACAGCGATGCTGGTTTTTATATCTCTACCGACCAGGGAGATACATGGAATCAAAGCAATGATGGTTTGCCGGCAACAAGCTCGATGCACCGGCTGCAGATTGATGTTTCACAATCAAACCCCGATATCATTTATGCGGTGATTTTCGATGCAAATACCATGTCAACCAAAGCTTACAAATCGGAGAACGGCGGCGTAAACTGGTCACAGATTTCACCTGGAACATATCTCGGAGGTTACAGTGGCGGCTGGTACGACCAGGGGTTCTACGACCTTTGCATTGCCATTGATCCCGAAAATCCCAACCTGGTATATATAGGAAATGTGGAAATTCACAGAACTACCAATGGTTCTGATTTTTCTCCTGTAAGGCCTTATGGAAATGACCTGTGGGGAGGATTGGCACATTGTGACTATCATAAGCTGGTTTTTGCCCCTTCCGATCCCGACTATTTGTACATTGCCTGCGACGGCGGTATGTATAAATCTGCCGACAAGGGATATTCAGCCATCTCACAAAACCAGGGCTTGTCAACAAACCAGTTTTACAGGGTGGCGTCTCACCCTTTCAATCCTCAGATCGTCATCGGCGGGATGCAGGACAACGCCACAGCCATGACCACAGACGGTGGCTTATCCTGGCACGAGGTAACGGGCGGCGACGGGATGGAATGTTTGTTTAACCCCGGTAACCCGGATACGATCTATACTTCGGCACAAAACGGTTATTTTTTCAGAAGTGTAAACGGAGGCGCTACATTTTCTGTAATGTACAATGCCAACGGATCGTGGACCACTCCATTTATAATGCACCCGACCAATCATAAAATCCTTTATACAGCCAATAAGAGCATCATAAAATCGACCACCGGCGGCGCCCCTTTTCAGGTCATCGCTCCCAATGTCGCTCCGGAGTTTATCGTTGGTCTTGCCATGAGCCGGGTGGAACCTGAAAAAATGATCTTTGCATCAGGGGGAACCCAACAACCCGTACCCGGCAGCCAGATTGTTGTAAAAATATCAACCGATGGCGGTTACAACTGGACCGACGTAACTTCAAATATTCCCGGCGAACCCCGCTGGATTACAAGAGTGGTTTGCGATCCGGTGGATGCCAATTCAATGTATGTTCTTCGTACCGGATTTTCAGATGGAAATAAAGTCTGGAAAACCACCGATCTGGGGCTTACCTGGTCGAACCGTTCGGGCAACCTGCCGGACCTGCCCTGCAGCGACCTGTTTATTGATCCCGAAAACACCAATCATTTGTATGTTGCCAACGATCTGGGTGTTTACCGGTCGAAGGACGGCGGAATAACCTGGGTGTATGCAAGCCCGAATATCCCGTTTGTTCCGGCCATTGATTTTGATTATGTGAAAATCGGGAACGATCGTTATCTGCGGGTAGGAACGCATGGCCGCTCCATTTATCAAACCCTGCTTCCCACCTCCTGCCTGCCCGAAGGCATTACTTTTACCACACAGGCTGACATTGATAATTTCCAGACCAATCATCCGGGCTGCAACGAAATTGAAGGAGAGGTCATCATCAGCGGATCTGATATTACCAACCTGAACGGATTAAGCAACCTCATGAGTGTAGGAGGTAATCTGATCATCATCAAAAACGACCTCCTCTCCAACCTTTCCGGGCTGGATGCGCTGACATATGTTGATGGCTATCTCGAAATAGGGGATGTTGGCGACGAAGGAAACCCTGTTCTGACCAGCCTCACCGGACTGGAAAGTCTGACTTCTACGGGTGCTGGTATGAGCATCCGGTTCAATCCGGTTTTAACGAGTTTTGATGGCCTCGAAAATCTTATTTCCCTTGGATCGGGTGGATTCCTGTTAATCCAGGTCAACGATGCCCTGACCGATTTAACCGCCCTCAGCAACCTGACAACCGTTGGAGGCAGCCTGAGGGTTGAGGACAATGCTTCGCTCACCAGCCTCGCCGGGCTTGAAAACATCATCCCAGGTACCATTGATGATTTGTTCATCAACCGGAATCCGCTCTTAACCTCATGTGAAGTGGAGTCTGTCTGTAGCTACCTTGCAAGCCCAACCGGCACCGTATTTATTTTCGAAAACGGCCCCGGTTGTGAAAACCCCGCCGAAATAGCCATCAGTTGCGGCACCACGTTCGATTGCCTACCCAACGGCTTTTACCACTTCTATTCGCAAAGCTACATCGATAATTTCAGCGCCGGATTTCCCAATTGCACAGTATTGAATGAATACGCCGTGATCAGCGGGGATGATATTACCAACCTGGAGGGTTTAAGCCAGATCACTGCAGTGGACGGCGATCTCTGGATTCTTGGAAATCCGCTTCTGCCGAATTTAAGCGGGCTGGATAATTTATCCTCCATCACCGGTGAACTTGAGATTTCCGGCAACACTGCGCTCACCGATTTAACAGGGTTGGAAGGACTAATTTCTATCACGGAAAACCTTATTATTGGTTACTGGTACCCAAGTGGAAATACGGTGCTTTCGAGTTTAGCCGGGTTGAACAATCTCTGGATGGTTGGCGGTGAAATTGAAATTGAACAAAATTCTGTCCTCACGAGCCTTTCAGGAATCGACAATATTATGCCCGGTTCTGTTGACGGCATTTCCATTTTGGATAATCCTGCTTTGTCAACCTGCGATGTTCAAAGCATTTGCAACTATCTCGCCCTTCCCAACAGTACTGTCTGGATAACGAACAACGCCCCCGGTTGCAACAGCCCGGAGGAGGTGGAGGAAGCCTGCATGGTTTCGGTAAAAGAAACAGGGGTTGATCATCAAATCACCCTGTTCCCCAACCCGGCGGATAAAAGCATTTCCATTGGCCTAAAGGGTGCAATGGAAATTGAGGAAGTTACCATTTCAAACCACCTGGGTCAGGTAGTTTTTCAAGGAAAACCGGTTAATAATTCCCTTGATGTTTCGGCGCTTCAGCCGGGCGTTTACTTCATCGAAATCGTTTCAGACCAATCAAAAACCATTAAAAAACTAATCATTCAATAAAAAACAACCCAACCCTGACAGGGTTTTAAACCCTGTCAGGGTTAAAAAAAATTCAACTATTTACAAACAAATAAAATCAATCATTATGAAAAAGTTTACAATTCTTACCTCAATTCTCGTCTGCACGGCCTGGATGGTTTACGGGCAGTGGACGTACACCAATTTATCAGAAGCAAAATTATTTATGGGTTCTGCCGCTCTGGGCAACAAGGTGTGGTTTGGAGGTGGCACCAATGGAAGCTCATATCTTACAGCTGTTGAGGAGTACGACTTTTCAACAGGTACCTGGACTCCTGCCGGAAATTTATTTGTCCCCAGGTTTTTCGTTGGTGGTACTGTTAGCTGCGACTCAAAGATTTTCTTTGCCGGAGGCTACGATGATGCCATGACGTACAATTTTGTGGATATCTATGATACCGAACTTCAGGAATGGTCGGTAGAGGTTCTCTCGGTTGACCGGTTTTCTTTGGCTGCCGTAAGCCATGGTGACACGGTGATGTTTGCCGGTGGAATTCAGATACAGGGAAGCCCGGTGTTTAAAAACACCGTGGATATTTACAATTGCGAAACAGGAGAGTGGGCTGCGCCAGCAGTGCTTTCGCAGGTACGGGGGGGCATCGCCGCGGCAGTGGTTGGCAACCTAGCCATTTTTGCAGGAGGGTGGATCAATACTTCAGGAACAACCTCCAACCGTGTGGATATTTACAACTTTTCCACCAAAACCTGGAGTCAGGCAACCCTTTCGCAGCCAAGGGCTTATGCCAGCGCGGTGACAGTGGGGACCAAAGTTATTATTGCCGGTGGAATTACTTCGATAAACAATCCAACCACTCGTGTTGACATTTTTGATGCAGAAACTGGTTTATGGACACAAGCGAGCCTTTCTGTAGCAAGGTCATTTAGCGATAATAGTGCGGCGGTCGATGGTAAAGCATATTTTGCCGGGGGTGGAATTTTTTTTGGCAGTGGATTTAACAACCCCTCTGACGTAATAGATATTTATGACCCCGAAACCAACACCTGGACAGTTACGAACCTCCTGGAACCACGGACTGAACATTCGATGTTGGGAGTCGGCACTTACCTGGTGGTGGCCGGGGGCAAAAACGATAGCGGGCTGCTTTCTTCGGTCGAAATTTTTGATGCCGTCCCCACATCCTGCCTACCCGAAGGCATCACTTTTACCATTCAGGAAGAAATTGATAATTTCCAGGCCAATTATCCGGGGTGTACTGAGGTTGAGGGTAGTGTTACGATTGGTGATTGGATGTCGGGGAGCGATATTACCAATCTGAATGGTTTAAGTGTTTTGACTTCTGTCGATGGTGGTTTACAAATTGGCAATAATCCATACTTGACCAGCTTGTTAGGGCTGGACAATTTAAGTTTTATCGGGGGTGATCTCTGGATTTATTGGAACGGCGCCATTACCAGCCTTACAGGGCTGGAAAATTTGAATTCCATCGGGGGTATTCTTGGTATTGATGGTAATGGTGCCTTGACTAACCTGATGGGACTGAATAATCTGAGTTCTATCGGAGGTGATCTTAGAATTAATAATCATGATGCTCTTGTCAGCCTGACGGGATTGGATAACATACAAGAGAATTCAATTGATTCGCTTAACATTTCTGCTAATCCAACCCTTTCAATCTGCGATGTCCAAAGCATTTGCGATTACCTGGCAGCACCAAACGGAACGATCGAAATTCACGACAACGCCCCCGGCTGCAACAGCCCGGAAGAGGTGGAAGAAGCCTGCCTGATTTCGGTAGAAGAACCAGGGGTTGATCATCAAATCACCCTGTTCCCCAACCCGGCGGATAAAACCGTTTCCATTGGTGTAAAGGATGCGATGGAAATTCAGGAAGTTACCATTTCAAACCATCTGGGTCAGGTTATTTTACAGGGAAAGCCGGTTAATAATTTCCTTGATGTTTCGGCACTTCAGCCGGGCGTTTACTTCATCGAAATCATTTCTAACCAATCGAAAACCATTCGGAAATTGGTCATTCAATAAAAAGTTAACAACCCTAACCCTGACAGGGTTTTAAACCCTGTCAGGGTTAAGGGTTAAAAAAAATTCAACTATTTACAAACAAATAAAATCAATCATTATGAAAAAGTTTACAATTCTTACCTCAATTCTCCTCTGCATGGCCTGGATGGCATACGGGCAGTGGACATACACCAGTCTTTCAGAACCCAAAGCAGAAATGGGGTTTGTGTCCCTTGGAACAAAAGCCTATTTTGCCGGGGGTAGTAATGGGTCTCAGTTATTAAGTGATGTCGAAAGCTATGATGTGTTAACCGGAACCTGGGAAACCATCGGGAATCTTTCGGTAGCGCGGCAATGGCCAACGGCTGTGGCCTGTGGCACAAAGCTATTTTTTGCAGGTGGAATGAATTTTGCCGCTAACGTTGTCTTTAATACCGTTGATATTTACGATACCGAAACTCAACAGTGGTCTGTAAAGCAGTTATCCGTTGCAAGGTTCGACCTGGCAGCGGTGAGTTATGGTAACAAAGTCTTGTTTGCAGGAGGAATAACTTTCCCTTATAACACCTTTAGCATTGTAGATATTTATGATTGCGAAACCGGTGAGTGGCTGCCTACGGCCAACCTCACACAGCAACGGGGTGGCATTGCCCGTGCCGTGACAGGCGACCTGGCTATCTTTGCCGGGGGATCGGTCACCGCCAGTACTACTTCCGATAATGTGGATATTTACAACTTCACCACCAACACCTGGACATCGGCAACCCTGTCGCAGGCAAAGATGTATGCCATTGCCACAACGGTTGGCGATAAGGTGATCATCGGTGGAGGATGTACAGCCATGCAGACGCCCACTTCAAGGGTAGATATCTACGACGCCACAAATAACACCTGGTCCACATCGGCCTTGTCAGTTGGCAGGGCCTGGCTGGGCACTGCAGCTACTGTAAACGGCCATGCATATTTCCCCGGCGGGGGCAACTTTAATTATGGTTTCAACTCCCCTTCCGATGTCATCGATATTTGGGATGAAGCTTCCGGGAGCTGGGCTACCGATGCCTTGTTCGAACCCATTCATAGCCTTGCCATGCTCGGTGTTGGCAATTACCTTGTCGTTGGTGGTGGTGTGACCGGCGAAGGCAACCGCACCTCACTGGTACAGGTTTTCCACGACCGGAGCCTCATTTTGGTACCGGAGGACTACACAGCAATCCAGGAAGGTATCAACGCTTCATCTGATGGCGATACAGTACTGGTTTCGGAAGGCACCTTTTACGAAAACATCAATTACAATGGCAAAGCCATCGTCGTGGCCAGCGAATTCCTGATGGACGGCGACACCAACCATATCAACAACACCATCATCAACGGCAGCCAGCCGGTGAATCCGGATATTGGTGCGGTTGTAGCATTTGCATCGGGTGAAGATACTACGTCGGTATTATGTGGATTTACCATTACTGGTGGAACCGGGACAGATATTCCAGGCGTGGTCAGGATGGGAGGAGGCGTTTTTTTAACAGAATCAGGAGGGAAATTATTAAATAATCATATCGAATACAACAGTTCAAAGGGTGAGGGTTGGTCAGTAGGTGGAGGTATAGGTGCAGGAGGCCCTACGTCACCATTACCCTGGGTAGTCCTTCGCAATAACAGGATAAATCACAATGAAGCAGAGTCTGTCGCAAACGACAGGGGTGAAGGAGGCGGGGTATTGTGTTTTTACAACATGATCATGACAGACAATGTGATTTCGTACAATAAGGCAACCGGGGGTTCAGGTGGCCTGGGCGGAGGTGTTTACATCAGGGGCGACATGGCAACCTCATGGTTCAATTTCAGCAGAAATATCCTGACTTATAACGAGGCTATTGCAAATAGCTCCAACTCTTTGTTTTCATTGGGAGGGGGTTTCGTAATCTATCAAAGCTATGGAATTGCAGCAGGTAATTTATTTGCCTTCAATGTTACCGAGTCTCCATCGGGAATAGATGCAGCCGGCTCAGGGGTTTACATCCAGGAAGTGCCTGACAGCGAGCTTGTCTTCGAAAACAATTTGATCCTGAACAATTCCTTCATTGGCGATGTTTGCCTTGGGGGTGGTGTGTGCCTTTGGATGACGGGGGGTACTTATCAGAACAATGTAATTCAAAACAATAAAGGGACAAAAGGCGGAGGAATTTTCATCGGCAGCAGCACTTCTGACACTGCCATCCTGATCAACAACACCATAACAGCAAATGATGCAGGCGGAGGTGGTACCGGTTTACATATCTCATCTTCAAATGCGGTTGTGATTAATTCAATACTTTACAACAATACCCCTCCTGGTCCGGCAATATTTGATGAAACCAGCTCCATTGAAGTCCGCTACTCCGATGTTGAGGACGATGAGGTATGGCCCGGCGAAGGTAACGTGAATTGTTCCCCTTCTTTTCTTGAAGACGGCTACCACCTCGATCCTTCCTGCCAGCTTCTAAATGCAGGAATTACAACCATTGAGGTGAACGGTGTCTGGTACAACTGCCCCGCCCTGGACATCGACGGAGAGCCTCGCCCGTTTGCCGGAACACAGCCCGAAATAGGGGTGGACGAACTTCAAACCACGGTAGCTGTGGGAAAACCCATTTCGTCCAATCCTTTAACGATAAATGTATTTCCCAACCCAGCTACGCAAAAGGTAATGTTTGATGTTGCTGAAGGCACAGCAATCCACGAAGTGAATATTTACACCCAGACCGGACAAAAGGTCTTTACAGGTGCGCCGGAAAATAGCATGCTTGATGTTTCGGCGCTTCAGCCCGGTATTTACTTCATCGAAATTTTTACAGATCAATCAAAAATTGATTATTCAATAAAATTTTAACAACCCAACCCTGACAGGGTTTAAAACCCTGTCAGGGTTAAAAAA